>SKJJ01000054.1 GCA_007115975.1 Chitinispirillum sp. | reverse complement strand
TACGTACCACAGTCTTTGTGCTTGTGATTGCTGACATTTGGACTCATCCTCCTGTTTTTGGTTGAAAGTTTGGTACCTTACACCAAATTACTTTATGAGGGTGAGTCCATTACAATAGGGGACTTTTCTCTCCGTTTTGGGCAACTCCTCCACCAGGGATCAAACTGTTTTATCTCATAATGACCGACAGGGGAATTCTGTCCCGCACCCTCATCGTATAGTGAGCGATTTTTGCTCTTCTCAGTGCGGTGTTGGTACAGATCAGTGAAACCTTTCCGAGGTTTGTTCTGGCAATGTTCAGTGCTTCATCGAGGGGATCATCCGGCTCGGTCACCACGATTTGTGGATCAATACCCCTCATGTCGTAGGAGGCACCGTCAACAGGTTCAAGTAGTGCAAAGGTGACAACGGCAAGGCCGGAGTCGGGGGTGATTGTCATGGCCTGACCGCGTGCTTTTCCGAAAGTGGTGGTGCCTATAGTGGGAATTTCAGGTCTGTTTTCCCGTAAAGCAGAGACCATAATTTCCGCTGCACTTGCAGTGGATTGATTGATTAGTATTATAAACTCTCTGTTGAGGGCGAGGAGTTCTGTTTCAATGGCCACCCAGGTACTTTCAACTGTTTGAGCCTGATCGGTTCCGTACAGGGGTCTGCGCTCCGTTGTGTTTACGATGGGAGTGTTGGCAGGTAAAAACTGGCTTATTACGGGGATTGTCTGATCCACCTCTCCCCCGGGATTGTTTCTTAAGTCTATTATTGTTGTCTGTGCCCACTGGGTCTCTGTCAGTGCATCGATAAATTCATCTGCAGTGCCTCCCGGTACAGCGGTCTGGGAGAAAAAGGAGGTGATAAATATATAGGCGATATTTTCATCGAGGCTGTCGCTAAAAACTGAAGGAGCAAGGAACCGGTCGAGAGTTACGCTGAAGTCAAGTTGGGATGCGTTTCTGAGAACCGATAGTGTTCTTGTGTCGCCGATATCTCCCCGGATCAGCGATGCAAACTGTTCAAGAGCGATGTTTTGCACACTGATTCCATCAACTGCAATGATAGTGTCGTTTTCCCTTAGCCCGGCCTGCTCTGCGGGGGAGTTCGGGAAAACCTCCAGGATAACAAAGCCGGACTGAACCGAATCGAGCCGCACTCCAAGGCCGGCGGAGGAGGTGGTAAGGATGTCGATCATCCGGGAGGCTTCTTCGTGCGGGTAGTAGACGGTAAAGGGTTCATCCACACTGGAATAGAGCTGTGCGGGGGAGTTGAATATGTAGGGGGTATCGGGAAGCCGCTCTCTGAAGAGAAAAAAAATATCAAGAAATTTCCAGGCGAATTCAAACTCTTCGCCGTTGGTTCTCCTGGCGCTGCCAAAACCGGATACGCAGCTTAGGCAGAGAAGAACAGAAAGCAGTGCACAGATGGTCTGGTTTTTTTGGGCGCTCATTGTTTTTCCTGGTGAAAAAGGTTTCAGGTTGTCTGGTACAACTGTTTGGTGCAATAGGCATGCCATGAAAATGAAAAGTGGCATGCCGTTTGATCTCTCATAAAGACAAAGAGATGCAGCCGACCAAAAGCGCAATAGAGGCTATACTACCGGGAGAACTGCCGTTATGAAACATCTATCAACCCTGCTTTTAGTAACCCTTGCCGTGTGTGGGTTTTCAAGTACCGGCAGCTATTTTGGAAGAAACAAGGTGCAGTATGATCTGTTTGATTTCAAGGTGCTAGAGAGCGAAAATCTGAAAATTCACTACTACCCATCAAAACAAGGGGTCATTGAGGATGTTGCAAAAATCCTTGAGCGATGGAACAGCCGTCTTGAGAAGATCTTTCCCATAACACTGCCATCAGGGCAGCCGGTCATTCTCTACGCCAATCACGCCCACTTTCAGCAAACCAACACAATAATGATGCATATCCCTCAGTCGGTTGGAGGGGTAACCGAAGGGTTGATGAACAGGGTGATTGTTCCTCTGAGCGCAATAAACAGCTCCGATGACCATGTGTTGGGTCATGAGCTCGTGCATGCTTTTCAGTTCGAACTGCTCAGAAAAAATCCCGGAGCAATGGCACGACTAGGGGAGCTGCCCCTGTGGTTTGTCGAGGGGATGGCGGAGTATCTATCGATCGGTTCAAAACACCCCATGACTGCTATGTGGCTGCGAGATGCTCTTTTCCATGATGACCTCCCCACGGTCGCTGAGCTCGCAAGCCCCCGGCACTACTTTCCCTACCGATACGGTCATGCGGTCATTGCATTTATTGCTGGTAAAGGAGGGGACGAAACCGTCGGACAGCTGTTTGCCGCAGTGGCACGGTATGGTTGGCTCGGGGGCTACAGAAGAGCTCTGGGGGTTCCAGTTGATACCATCTCCGCACAGTGGAAAAAAAGCACCAGCGACCACTTCTATCCCACTCTTGAGGGAAAAACTGCTCCGGAGAAGACCGGAAAGCAGATCATACCGGAAAACAACCTCAATATCTCTCCGGCTGTAAGTCCCGATGGCTCGAAAATGGTCTATATGTCTACCGGAGAACTATTTACAATCGATCTGTTTCTGGCCGATGCAAAAACCGGCCGGCTGAAAAGAAAACTGCTCAGCTCTGTTGGCGATGATCATTTCGATGCCCTGCGCTTTTTCAACTCCTCCGGAGCATGGTCGCCGGATGGAAAAACCGTCTGTGTGGTAGTATTCAGGGAGGGAAGAAACGATCTTGCTTTTCTGGATGTGGAAAACGGCGGTATGAAAAGAGTACAAACCGTTCAAGGGGTAGAGGAGATTACCGCAATCGCCTACTCACCCGATGGTAAATCGCTGGCCCTGGCTGGAACTAATGGCGCTGTTGGCAATCTCTATCTTTATCACCTACAAACCGGCCAGGTCACACAGCTCACCGATGACCGCTACACAGTGATCCAGCCCTCGTGGTCTCCCGATGGAGAAATGCTGCTGTTTTCAACAGACAGAACCACTGCAACTAATCTCGACTCACTTGACTTCGGACCAAACGGCATAGGGATTTATCACCTTGCCACAGGAACGGTCTCTACCCTGTCAATTGCCGCTTGGGCAAAGCACACCGATCCTCAGTTCTCACCCGATGGTAGAAGTATCTACACCGTTGCCAATCCCGATGGCTTCAGCGATATCTACAGAATCTGCCTTGAGGATAGCAGCGTTTACCGTATCAGCTCAGTGGTCACCGGGGTAACCGGTCTCACAGAGTTGTCTCCTGCCATGTCGGTGGCTGCGGATTCCGGAACTATTCTCTTTTCGGTCTTCAACAATGCAGGCTTTCAGATTCAGCGACTTGAACCCCACCTACTCAACGGTGAACCGTTTACACCCGATATGAATGTGTACATCAGAAACGTCTCCCTTCCTCCAATGGCAAGAGCTGATTCTCTGGTCGATAACTACCTCAGAGCCGCCTCTGAAGGGGTGCCGGAGGTGCACTCCTTTTCTATAAACGACTACAGCCCGCGGTTGCGTCTGCTTTATGTAGGGCAGCTTTTCGCAGGCGTTGTAGCAGATCGCTATGGAGTGGGGGTGGCCGGGGGAGCATCCTTTGTATTCAGTGATCTTTTGGGGGATCATCTGCTTGGCATTGGTGCACAGATAAATGGCCGCCTCAGCAATACTGCTGCTGAGGCGGTATATATAAACCAAAGAAGGAGGCTTAACTGGGGTTTGAGTCTGAGCAGAGTTCCCTATGTTTCCACCAGATTTGGCAGAGTGCAGGAGGTGGGCCCAACTGATGAATATATCTTTCTCAGAGAGCGTATCGTTGAAAACAGAATCCGCACCTTTATGGATTATCCCTTTTCTCAAAACAGACGTATTGAATTCAGCTCAGGCTTTACCCGTTTTGGATACGACTATGCTCAGGAGCGCATAAGAGTTGAAAACGGAATGGTTATCGACCAGCAAACCGTTGATGTTGAGGATCCCACATCGCTTAGCCTCTTTAGCTCATCTGCTGCCTATGTGGGTGATTTCTCCCTGTTTGGATTCACCGCTCCGGTGAGGGGACGACGTTTCCGTCTGGAGATGGAGCCAACGGTCGGATCGCTGCAGTATCTATCGGTTCTTGGGGATTACAGGCAGTACCTCTTTTTAAATCCATTCACTCTTGCCTACAGGGCATTTCATTATGGTCGATATTTGGGTGATTCGGAGTCCGACAGGCTTTCGCCCCTGTTTGTTGGGCTTGAGACCTGGATCAGGGGGTACAGCCCCTTTACCTTCGATCTGCGCCTTTACACCGATAATTACGACTTTTCAGATCAACCAGAGTTTGATCGTCTCATAGGGACAAGGGTAGGAGTGGTCAATTTGGAGCTGCGGTTGCCGCTCTTTGGTATCGAAAATTATGGCCTGATCAATTTCCCCTATCTACCGCTCGATCTGGTCGCATTCTTTGATGGTGGTGTTGCGTGGACCCGCCGATCGCCTCCTCAGATGCGGTGGGAAAGTGATGACCCGGCTCTGAGAGTACCGGTGTTCAGCGCCGGTGGTGCTGCAAGAGTAAACATTCTTGGGGTGTTGGTCCTGCAGATCTATTATGCCTACCCCTTTCAGCGCCCGGATTACGGGGGACACTGGGGGTTCATCTTTGCCCCGGGATGGTGAATGAGAAAACGGCTATTCCAATGACACCCTGTCGATTCTGAAATCAAACGGGGTGTCTCTGCCTGCTCTGATTTCAATCTCAATGTCCGCCCCCTCCTCGCCACGGGGCAGCGGAAGCGTGATCCTTCTCCACAGTTGTTGGTTCAATAAGAAATAGCGAGGAGCCTTCGCCTCTCGAAACTGTGGTGCAACGTAATGGATCCATGAACTGTTCTCTGCTCTGATTCTGAAAAGTATTTTCCCCGATCCCTTAAGGTCTAAACTCAAAAGTGATACAGCAGGCGGTCTATGCACTCTGCACTTTGCTGCACTGACATTTCTGTCCGGGGAAAAACCCTCTATCTGTAGTGAAAACCGTCCCGAAGATGCATCCGTTGTATCCCGGCGCACTCTGAACCTTGAGTCTGCTGAGACCCACCCGTCTCGGCCCGTTTCAAATTCACCCTGGATACGCAAAAGTGAGCATACTGGATTTTCAAAGGAGCTTTGAGATGAATCCGATGAAAAGGGGTGCCGTACAAAACGGGCCCGTATGGGGAGATGGTCAGAATAGCCACGTCCGGAGTGGTAGCGCTGATTACCCCTGAAATGCATCTGCCAGCGATAGGGTATACCATCTCTGAGCAGTCTGCCGTTCCAGTCAAATACTTCAAATGAGTTGTCAAGATAGGAAATACCACTGCTGTCAAACAGCGATCGGGGCAGCAGAAAGTGGTCAAGGGTCTGGCCTGCTCCCCTGAAAACGTAACTCCACCGCTCATCTTCCGGGATCTCAAGCCACAAATTATAATGACTCTTATAACACTCCTGCTCCAAAAGAGTGGCTTTTGTTGTGTACCGTATGGTGAAACACCCCGGCACAGTCGATGCCGTACGGAGGAGATGATTTATTCCGGTCTTCCCTTCGGTATCGTTAAAACCTTCAGTGTGGAATGTAACGTGCTCATTATAGTTTGAGTTGAGGTCTCCCATTATTATATAATCGGTACCATGAGCAATTTCTGAGAGCCTCTCTCGCAATACCGATGCTGCTAGGACTCTGCTCGACTCAGAGTTGAATTTAGACGGCCAGTGGTTTATAAATAGCTTTAGGGTGTCCTTACCTATAACCACATCCGCTTCAAGAATCGATCTGAAACGGCTTGAGGAAGAAAAAGGGACGGGGTGGCTCGTAGCTTCTGTAATGGTAAACCGGGACAGCAGCGCAGTTGTTACCGCCGAGGTTGATGTGGCAATGGCAATGTAGGGGAAAAAATGCCCTCTGTTTTTCAAGGTGTCTCTTAGCTGCTTTAATGCCCGGAAATTTTCAATCTCGCACAGCCCCACGATATCAGATTCAAGAGCAGCGATAACATCAGCTGTTAGCTGAGTCTTCCTCTGCTGTATACTCCTTGTCCAGTTAAAAGCGTTTGGCACGTATTCTGGGTATTCTGTTCCATCATTATAGAAATCGAAAAGGTTTTCTACATTGTAAAATGCAACGGATACTGTATCAGGTGCAGTGAAAAGATCGAGTGGTTGGGGGCTTTTGCTGCACCTGAGCAGCAGCAAGCAGAGCAGAGAATAAAAAAGCAATGAAAATTTACTCATGATACCCCTCCATGTTGATTGTTATCTACCCCCGCACCCCGTCTGCCACATCCCCCGGTTCCCGGGTGACAGTACTCCTATACTGGTACACCGGGGGGGCAAAAGCGGCTTCTGTCAGAGGTTAAGGTGGTAGTGTGTCTGATCTCCCCTCCATACCGCAGACAGACCTCCTTAACCGGGGAACCGTGCTCTTTTTCGAGCAGCATCGCTAAAATCCCGATCTCATCGGGATGGTTCCGTCCCCTAAAAACCGCATGGGATTACCCGGACACTACCGGTACCGGACTGTTGATAACAGGTGAAATGGTGCAGGCAACAAAAATTCAGAGAATGGAATTCCACAAAAGGAGTATACAATATAGATAAGTTTTTCCATGGAGATATAGCCCTTTCTATTCTTCGGTGAAAAGAGTGCGTTCAGGAGTATGATCAAAAAAGTATGCCACCTCCCAGTAGTTGTAAATGTAAATGGTACACTGTCCTGCCATCACCCGAACTTGCCTTACGGTACGGTAAACTGATATTTTACAATGGTCATTCAATCTGTTGCTTTTTTAGGAGTTACATCGTGAACGTTATTAAACTGATTTCGATCTTTTCTGCTGTTTTGGGTGTTGCTCTCTACTCTGAAACGTATCTGCCCCAACCGGGCAATTGTAGTGGTGAAGCTCATATTCAGAGCGGTGATCTCAATGAAGCGCATGAGCTGCTTTTGGATCAGGCTCTGATTACCGACTCATCCTATCACTTTTTCAAACTCGGATTCATTCAGGCTAATCGGGGCAAAGGTGAAGAGGCACTGGAGGCGTTTGGAATTGTAGTATCCAGAAGTGATGAGCTTGCGCCGTTTGCCCATGAACAGATAGCACTACTGAAAACCCAGGAGGGTCTTTTCGGTGAAGCATTTGATCGTTATGGCACCGTACTTGATTTTGCTCTGCCATCACCCTTTCGCCAGCACATCTTTGAACAGATCCATCAACTTGTTCTGATTGATTCAACCTTGCACTCTGCTCAGCCCTGGTTTGGGGAGTACCGTCAGTGGGCCTCAAAACAGCTCCCCTTTGACATTGACGAATACATCGCCTTTTGTGATTCGCTTATACGGGAAGATCGATGGAGTGCCCTTGATTCCTCCCTTGAGGTATTTGTACCTGTTATGGGAAGTGCTGATGTTTGCCGGCTGATCACTGCACTGTTTGATATAACGGACCATCATGAAGTGTTCTCGGGAAAGTTGCTGTTTGCTCTTGCTGATCAGGCGCATCGTTGCGGGCAAAATGTACTAGCTGACCAGCTCCTCTCTGCAGCTTCAAACAGGGAGGACTTCGCGTCTGCTGTGCCCCGGAAAAGTGCACTGCTCTTAGAGGCTGACATAGCGTTTCGAAGAGGTCAGTTTAAGCGCGCCTCAAAACTCTACCAGGAGCACGACAGACGGTTTGGAAACGAGTCCCGGATAGTGATGCAGATAGCACGTTGTTACCGCAGGCTTGGTGACACTGAAAATGCAGATCGGTGGTACGACCGGCACATACAGCTCTTTGCCGCTCATCAGCAGTCCGAGGAGATACGCTGGCTTCGTGCGTGGGATTATGAAAATGCGGGAAAAATTCAAGAGGCCGCCTCAGTATACAAGCAGATTTCCCACAGAGCAGCAGGCAGGAGGGCCCATGAATCGCATATACGTTATGCACTGTGTCTGTATCGGCTCGGGAATTATGGCGCAGCCCTGAACTATCTGGATGGTTTTGTAAACCGGTTTCCTGGCTCAAACATGCGATGGGCTGCAATGTTCTGGCAGGGCAAGTGTCAGCTTGCTCTTGGGAGGGAGCAGGAGGCATACACTGTTTTCCGGCAGGTGATAAAGCTCGATCCTGCTGATTATTACGCGCATCGTGCACGGCAGATACTTACTGAACAGGGGGTTGAAACACCTGGCATTCTGATTCGTGAGGTCTCTGCAACAGAGCAAGTGTACTCCTGGCTTGATTCCATATCGCCTTCGTCAAGAAAGCGGCTCTCACCGGCAGACAGTACTAATCTTCGTTTGGGTGCATTGCTCTCTTTTATGGGCAGAGCAGAGCATGCAAATCTGTTTCTTGGCTCAATGGAACGTGACCTTCACGCCAATTTGAGGCTTCAGTTTGATCTTGCTGCAATTTATTCACGTGCCGGTGCCCGTGCCCGTGCTTTCGGAGTCGCCAGACGCCTGGCATGGCGTATACCGGTTGAGCATCGTGAAGTGATGCCGCTTTCGGTCTACAATCTTCTCTATCCGCCGTTCTATTCGGAGATTATAGTTGATTATGCACAGCAGTTTGAAATTGATCCGCTCCTTGTAAGTGCAGTGATGCGCCAGGAGAGCATATTTGATAAGCACATCGTCTCTCCCGCAGGAGCTATCGGCTTAATGCAGATCATGCCCAACACCGGGCGTCTGATTGCTTCTCAACGGGGTGAAGAGTATGAGGTCGACTCCCTCTACAACCCTGTTTTAAATATCCGCTATGGTGCTCATTACATCACCAAGCGGCTCAACCAGTTCAACGGTGATTTGGTGTTGATGCTTGCTGCCTACAACGCCGGCGCTCACCGGGCACAGATGTGGTACGATCGTAATAACCACCTGGAATTTGACCTGTTTGTTGAAAATATCGGTTTTACTGAGACAAGAAACTATATAAAGAAAGTGCTTGGAAATTATTGGACCTACCAAAAGCTCTCTAAAATTCAGGGTTTTGAATATTACGGATTGTAGTCCGCGTTGAGTGATTGTGTGTGCGAACAATGATGTTTTTGATTATAATTACTGGTATCGAGGTTTCTCTAAAAGTGATGAAATTCATTCAAAGGAGGTCGTATGGTTAGGAAGTTTTCGCTGTTGTTGATGTTTGGGGCTCTGTGCTGCTGTTATGGGGCTGCCGATTCAATCTCTTTTGCTGTTCCTGTGGAGTGGAGAATGTACTCTTCTGATGGACCGGTGAACGCCTTTGCTGTTCAGAACGATGCGGTATGGATGGCAACAGACAATCATGTCCTTTCTGTAATGAAAAGACAAAACAGAATCGATACATACCAGCAGATGGATGGAATCACCGCTGTTGGAGTAACCAGTATGGCTACCGATGCATCGGGCAGGGTGTGGATCGGAGGTCCGCAAGGAGTTGCCGTAAGGGATGGTGGTTTCACCGCCTATACCCAAGAAAACGGACTCCCCTCAAGCAGTGTACTCTCCGTTGCCGCTGCTGCGAGTGGAGACGTGTGGGTTGGCACCGAAAACGGTACTGCCCGATTTCGTAACGGAGCATGGACCAGTTTTACAACAGAGGACGGGTTGGCCGGAAACAGGGTTCAGGCAATAGCGGTTGATAGAAGTGGCGAGGTGTGGTTTGGTACCAACCGTGGTATTTCAAAATATAACGGCACTGCCTGGACTACCTACAATATGAATAACGGACTGAGCTGGAATAACACCAAGGCGTTGGGCATAGACAGGACTACCGGATTTGTCTGGGCAGCAGTTGGTGATGAGGATGTGAACAGCTTTAATGGTGAGGAGTGGAGAATATTCATGCAGATAGAGCCAGGTATCAATTCCATAATGGTGTGCACCAGAAGCAGAGTATGGTTTGGTACAGAGAAGGGGTTACTGCGGTTTAATGGTGAGCAGTGGGTAGATGATCCGGAGAGCTTTGGATTTCCCATATCGCGAATAGGCGACACGTTTCTGGATGCTGAAGGGAATTTCTGGTTTGGTATGGAAGAGGGTGTGATGCATCACGACAATCCGTATCCTCCGCAATAACCCCCCCCCAAAAAAAAAGCAGGCACGGTAATTGCAATAAATTGTTCTGCTCTGGTTGAGGCAGCAGCCTCAGCCGGAGCGGTGAGGAGTTAGAGCGCTTTAATGTCTCTTGAAATTCTCAATTATGCAAAATAGTTGTCTCTGGTTGAGAAAAACTCACGCAGTCTAAAATGTACTGATCATTCACCCAAGGTTTCAGGGAGGTTTTGCATTTTATGGATAGAATAAGAGTTGCAATTGTTGGAGTAGGTAATTGTGCCAGTTCCCTTCTTCAGGGAATAGAGTATTATCGCACAAAAAATCAAGAGAAAGCTATTGGTCTGATGCACTGGGATATCGGCGGTTACGCACCCGGTGATATCGATGTTGTGGCTGCCTTTGATATCGACAAAAGAAAGGTGGGGCAGGATATCAACCAGGCCGTATTTGCCAAACCCAATTCCACAACGGTGTTCTGCCCCTCTTTACCCCGCTCGGGTGTAACAGTAGAGATGGGGGCTGTTCTTGATGGTTTCTCCCCGCACATGGGCGATTATCAGGAAGATGAGTCATTTGTGCTCAGCAATGCACCTCAACCTGACCAAAAGAGCGTTGTGGAAATCCTTAAAACTTCTCGTACAGAGATTCTCCTCAACTATCTGCCCGTGGGCTCTGAGCAGGCGACACGATTTTATGCCCAATGTGCAATCGATGCCGGGGTTGGGTTTGTCAATAATATTCCGGTGTTTATTGCAAGTGATCCCTACTGGGCAAAAAAGTTTCAAGAACATAATCTGCCACTGGTCGGGGACGATATAAAGGCCCAGCTTGGTGCCACTATCACCCACCGAACCCTCACCGATCTTTTTAAAAAACGGGGTGTCAAGCTTGAGAGAACCTATCAGCTCAACACCGGTGGAAACACCGATTTTCTCAATATGTTAAACAGAGACAGGCTTAAATCAAAAAAAGAGTCCAAAACCGAGGCTGTTCAGGCGGTAACGCAACAACGGCTCTCTGAACGGGATATTCACGTAGGACCATCCGACTATGTCCCCTGGCAAAAGGATCAGAAAATATGCTTCATCCGAATGGAGGGCAAGCTCTTTGGCGACATACCGATGAATCTGGAGCTGAGACTCTCTGTTGAAGACTCCCCCAACTCTGCGGGCGTGGCTATTGATGCAATACGCTGTTGTAAACTGGCCCTCAATGCCCGGCGCGGAGGAGTTCTCAATGCACCCTCTTCATATTTCTGCAAACATCCCCCGTGTCAATGCAATGATGAGGAGGCGCACAGAAAAGTCGAGGAGTTTATAAAAGAGTACAGTATAAAACCCTCTGTTCACAATAACAAATCACTCTCAGGAAAAGAGCTGTTAAACTGTACATTGGTTAAACCAAACCTCTCCTGATTGCCATGAACATCCACCACTGAGCCGCCACGATTGGTGTCGGCTCAGTGGTGCCTTATGTCTATAAACCTCGCAACACCCTCAGCAGATCATCTCTGCTAAACAGGTCCCTGAAAAGAACCGGCTCTTTGGGTGATCGCGCCGGGAACACTGCAAGAAAGGGGATGCTGCGTGACCCAAGGTGTTCAAGTAGTTGCTGAGCCTGGGGGTTTGGGTGCGTTATATCGGCCTTTAAAAGCAAAACGTCTCTGCTTTTAAACTGCTCTAGAACGCTGCTGTTTTGAAGAACCGCGATCTCATTGTAGCGACAGTTCATGCACCATGATGCGGTGAAGTTAAGAACCACATCTCGTCCTTCGCTGTGAGCTCTGCGAAGCCGGGATGCTGAAAAATCTTCCCACTCTACGACATCACCTTTTCCCCTAAACAGCCTCTCATTAATTATAATTGCAAGATCGGTGGTGAACACTACACTAAAAGAGATGACCACAAGACAAACTGTTCCCACGCTGATTTTTCTTTGTAAGCCAGCTCCGTATGGGGCATACCTTTTCAGTATGGCGATTGCAAAAGCCAGTGATCCACAGAGAGTTACCGCATTCAAAACAAATTCAGGTGGAAGGCTGCTCATAAGGTAGATAGAGAAACCGAGCAGTAAAAATCCCATTCCGTATTTCAGGTCCATCATCCATTTGCCCGGCTTTGGAAGCACCGCTACAATCCGCTTGCTTGAAGATAGCAGTACATAGGGAAGGGCCATCCCCACACCCATAGAGATAAAAATCAGATATATAACCGAAGGGGGTTGAAGAAGGGACCAGGCAAGCACCGCACCCAGAAATGGACCGCCACATGGCGTGGCCAAAACTGTTGCCATCATTCCCCCTAGAAAGTCTCCCGCCATACCCCTCTTTTCATCACTCTGGCCAAGGTTCATTATGGATGGTGGCAGCAGAATCGTATACATGTCAAACAGTCCTAGAGCGAAAAGAAAGATCAGGGCAATAACAGCCGTAAGAATGTAGGGGTTTTGGAATTGCTCACCCCAGGAGAAACCCGCATAGGCAGCCAGCGTGGCGAGTGCCAAAAACACCGCTATGATTCCTGAAGAAAAGAAGATGCTTCTTACAACTGTTTGCCGTTTGGAGTTGCGGTTACTCTGAGAAAGGGAGAGCGCTTTCATGCCAAGCAGAGGAAAAACACAGGGAGTAACATTAAAAAACACCCCTGCAAGGAAAGAGAAGATAAGGGCGAACCATAGATTGTACTGGTTCTTCTCCTCAACTGGATTGTAATTCCAGCCATCGGATTCAGTTTCTTTAAAGCTGATCTGGCCAAGCGGGCTCTGCTGATCTGTAGGGGCATCCTTCGGCAGAAAGATGTTCATAGCTGAGAGGTCGATGAAATCATCCATTGAAGCTACCCGAAATTCCATTGGCTCTGCATGCGCGTAAAGAGATGCTCTCGCAGGGATTGCAGAAAATGGGGGAAGTGGCGTCTGATCGGTGAGTGTTATTGTAAACTCTTTTTCATGCATAACCGGAATGCATGCAGTTTTGCAAATCAGTCCATCGAGCACGATTGTCCCCTGCAACTGGGTTACTTCAGGGGAGTGGATTGCACCGGTAAGAAAAAAAAACGTTTCAACCTCGTATGCCCATACCCAGTCACCAACAGGCGGGTGAAATTTCTGGGGCGCTTTTTTTCTCAAGCCGACCCACTCAATCCCTTCGGTTTCACTTATAGTGATCTGGAGAGGTTTTCCTATTCCCGGGCCCAGCGGATTGGCGTATAGGTAGTATTCATCGGGAATATCCACCTGTAATACCAGTCGAACAGTATCGGTGCTGCTATAGCTGGCTTTGTCGGTGAAGGCGGTGACGCTGAGATCTTCAAAAGGGTAAGCAAGTCGGGCAAATAGCAATAAAAAGGAGAAGCTGATGGCGGGGACTATGATTTTCATTTTTACCTGTTCAGTTTGGTTTTTTTTCGATGTGATCCAATTCTACATAAAATTAATTAATTACATCTGTTTGCAGAAAATGTGGCGGATAAGTTGTCTGCTAACCATTGGAGATAATCGACCAGCGGTTTTTCTGGTTACGTTGCGCCTGATCGGGGCAAATTGATACGCCATTTTTTACGGCAAAAAAATGCCTTGCAGAAACATTCCCACAAACTGCTATTTTGTTTCAGATGCTATGTACACATTTCTTATATTATACGATACTATTTGTAATGGGTTTTTCTGATTTCCACAATTGCGGATAGGCTCAATTGATATGCTTGGATACTTCAAATGCTATGATTAAAAAGGAACAAGGTTATGGAATACGGTTATTTTGATGATGCTGCAAGAGAGTACGTAATTACAAATCCAAAAACTCCCGTTAAATGGATCAACTATATCGGGACCCTCTCATTTGGTGGTTTCGTTGATCACACCGGTGGCGCTCTTATTTGCAAGGGTGACCCCTCATTGAATCGTATAACAAAGTATATTCAGCAGATGCCATCATCTGATTTCAAGGGAGAGACGCTCTATCTGCGCATTAGACAGGGTAATACCTACAAAGTCTTCTCCCCCTTCTTTGTTCCCACAATGGATCGCTACGATAAGTATGAGTGTCATGTCGGGCTTGGCTATAACCGAATCGAAAGCGAATTCTATGGGATTAAAACCGAGTGTACCATCTTTGTCCCCCTCAATGGTGAAGTTGAACTGAGGGATATTGTTGTTACCAATATATCCGATTCTCCTGTTGAAGTTGATCTGATCCCCGTTGTTGAGTATACGCATCCCGATGCCGTGAAGCAGTTCACTAATGCTGACTGGGTTCCTCAAACCATGCAGTCCCGCTGTTTCACCAATGCTGAAGAGCAGCGGGTTTTGGTACAGTATCCCTTTATGAATAAAGATACAAAGATAAATTTTTTCACCTCCGACTCCCCGGCATCCTCTTTTGAAACAGACCGCAAACGGTTCCTCGGTGATAATGAGTATGGCTCCTGGGCTAAACCCCTGTCCCTTGAGAATGACGAGTTTGACAACTATGAGGCGCAAAGGGGAGATAATGTAGCCGTTCTGTTACACCATCTGGGTGTCATTGACCCCTGGCAGCATAAAAGAGTGGTCACGCAGCTTGGGCAGGATCGCAATCTGCTGGCTGCTACTGAAACAATCAACAAATACCGCGATACCAATGAAGTGGATAAAGCACTTGCCGATATCAAAAACTTCTGGGATGAGTATCTCTCGTTGTATAAGGTAAAAACTCCCAACCCTGCTTTTAACAGTATGTTTAACGTGCACAATCCTCGCCAGTGCTTCACTACCTTTTACTGGTCCAGATACCTTTCATACTATCAGTTAGGACTGGGTACAAGGGGGTTAGGGTTCCGTGACAGCTCCCAGGATGTGATGGGGATTGTTGACCGAATGCCTCAAAAGGCAAAAGAGCTCATGGTAAAGCTGCTTTCCGTCCAGAATCGCAACGGTTCGGCAATGCACCAGTTTAACCCGATGAGCATGGAAGCAACCAATGGAGATGCCCATGAGATCCCTGACCGTCCACAGTTTTATGGCGATGACCACTTGTGGATTGTACTTGCGGTCTCTTCATATCTAAAGGAGACCGCTGATTTGGATTTCCTTGACCATACTATACAATACTACGAAAAGGACGATGCAGGCCAGCCTGTTGAGCAGAGTCCGGTTAAGGAACACCTGCGCAGGTCACTTGAATTCACCAAAAACAACCTGGGTAAGCGCGGTTTGCCGCTTTTAGGATTTGCCGACTGGAACGACTGTGTGAATCTGCCAACCGGTGCTGAATCCATATTCAACGCCTGTCTTTATGGCAAAGCCCTTCTTGAGATGATTGATCTTGAGGTCTATCTGGGCAATAATGAAAAGGCCGATGAGTATCGTAAAGATTACCAAAGCATAAAAGAGAGTTTTAATAGTGCTGCCTGGGATGGGGACTGGTATGTCAGATATCTGGAGCATGACGGAACCCCTCTGGGATCAAAGAAAAACAGTCATGGTCAGATCTACCTTAATGCTCAGTCATGGCCCGTTATTGCAGGATTCGCTTCTGCTGAACGCTGTCGTAAAATCCTTGATTCTGCACGTGAGAAACTTAACACCTCAAAAGGAATCAAACTCAGCACCCCCGGTTACAACGGCCACGATCCTTCAAAGGGTGGCATTACCACCTATCCTCCAGGAGCAAAAGAAAACGGTGGAATATTTCTCCACACAAACCCCTGGGTAATGATTGCTGAAGCAATTGCTGGAAACGGCGAATATGCATTTGAGTACTATAACCAGATCAACCCTGCTGCAAAAAATGATATAATCGATGAGTATGAGCTTGAGCCGTATGTATATCCGCAAAATATCCTTGGTGACGAACATTCGCAATTCGGGCTTGCAAGAAACAGTTGGCTCTCAGGCACCTCTTCGTGGACCTATCAGGCATCAAGTATGTATATCCTTGGGTTGCGTCCCTGTTATGAGGGGTTGCTGATCGATCCGTGTGTCTCACCGCAATGGGAATCTTTTGTGCTGGAGAGAAAATTCAGGGGAGCTACTTATGTTATCAGTGTGGATAACTCCCGGAAAGTATCAAAAGGGGTGCTTGAGGTGAAAGTCGATGGTAAAAGTATCCAAGGCACTATTTTACCGGTTTTTACTGATGGCAAAAAGCACGAAGTATCTGTTCTAATGGGTTGAATTGTATCGGTATCAAACTTAGGTGCAAAAAAATAACCCGGCGTGGTACCATCCTTGTGGCACCATTGTCGGCGGCCCTGTTTTGTCGATGGACCGGATCATTTAATTTGTAAAGGATATGGCAATGAAAATCAAAGCTTTGGCTGGTTTTTTGGTTCTGATGTCGGCGGTTTCTGTGCTCTCTTCACAAAATCCCCCTGCCGGTGAAATTACAGTTGTTATCGGTGAAGCTCAGCTGCAGAGACCTGATGGCAGAGAGCGGCCGTTGAGGATGGGTATGTCCGTTTACCAGGACAATATCATCAAGACCGGTGCAGAATCCAAGGTCGAAATTAAAGGATTCAATGGTGGGGTGATTCGGATCGCAGAACTATCAACCGTTCAGATTCAGGGACCCGATTCGCAGGATGACAGAAAGTCGGGTGCTTCGGTTATTGGCGGAAAAATCTGGGCTAATATGAAAGCGGTTATTCTCTCTGATAAGAGCTCTGTCGCTTTTGATACCCCCACTGCCACTGCCGGAATCAGGGGTACTGTGTTCAGGGTTGATGTTGAAGGTGATGCATCCGCTACCGATGTACTGGTCTATGAGGGCAAAGTGGTGGTGAAGCCTGAAGTGATTGAAAAAAAGCAGCAGGGGAGTGCTGATCCTGCCGGGGAACGGTATGAGGTCGGGGGGCCCAGTGAAATTGAGGGGCCACGAGAGGTCTCTCTTGAGGAGTGGATCACGATTGTTGCCGGGCAACAGATAAGGGTTGAACAGTCCGGTAACTTCAGCACCTGGCAGTTTGATGCTAAAAAAGATTCTGAGGATGATTGGGTGCGGTATAACAAAGAGCGGGATGCGGCACTGGAACAGGGTGAATAACCCTGGATGAATTTTTCATCTCTTTCTTGAACGAAGGGGGAAGTATGATTTCAAATCGTTGTATACTCTTTTTCTCAGCTGCACTTTTGTGCATCGGTGCTTCTTCATACAGCCAGAAAGCAGACTCTTCACAATGGGGGAGTTTTGACCGGGAAACAAGAGTTCTCACGGTAACCGGCATAGGGGCCCCGTCACCGGATCATCCCGAAGCCGCAAGACGACCCAATGCTATCAGGGCAGCACAGATCGCTGCCTTGCGTAATGCCCTTGAAATGATAAAAGGGGTGACTATAAGCGCTGATATTAACCGTGAGATGGACAGCAGTGTTGTGAAGTCTTATGTAGAGGGCTATATTGAAAATTTCAAACAGGTCGGAGGTGCCCGTTATATGTCTGATGGCACTGTTGAGATCACTGTACGGATTCCGCTTGAAGGATTACTGGCTGATCTGAAATTGCCCGGCGAGACTCGAAAATGAGATTGTTTTCAATAACCATTTATGGGAGAGAGTATAGATGAAAAGAGACTTTTATAAAATTGCACTGTTTACAACCATATTGTTTTTGGCTTCTGTTGCGCTTAGAGCGGATCAACCCATAGTCGTAGAAGCCGAAGGAATAGGCAGAAACAGTGCCGAAGCAACGCTCAACGCACAAAGAGCCGCAGTTGAAAAAGGAATCGGTACGGTCATTCAGTCCCAGACAGAGATCAAGAATTTCATGGTGAATAAGGATGTTATTCTTACCCGTACCGTTGGGGCGGTACGGTCTATGGAAGTGATCTCAGAAAGTGATGTTGAGGCTGATGGCAATATTACCATAAAGATAAGGGCTGAAGTTTCCATCGCACAGATCAGGGATGACCTGATGGCATTGAATATCCTGCTTGAGAGTATGGAAAAACCAAGAGTTATGGTGATGATAGATGAAACCAATATGGAGGATGGCTCCTCACAGGTCGCTGAAACAGAGATCCTCAGCTATCTCTCAGAGAAGGGCTTTAGCCTTGTTGATCCCGGAGCCGTGGAGCAGCTCAAACAGCATGAACAGGCTATGCAGGCAATGGAGGGTAATACCGGAGCTGCTGCAGTAATAGGTTCGGAAGCCGGTGCGGATATGGTAATTGTCGGAAGAGCTTCTGCTCAGGTTGCGGAAGGTGTTTCTGTTAATCTGGGTGGTATGGTCTCCTGTCAGGCAAATATCTCAATAAGGGTTATCACTGTAGCAACTGCAAGTGTGGTTACTGCAAAGAGCGAGCGTGCCGCAGCTGTACATGTAAGCCCGCAGACCGGGGGAGCAAATGCTATTGGTCAGGCGGCCCGCAAAGTGATGGATACTTATATTCTGGACCAGGTTATCGGTTCATGGCAGGATGCCATAAACAATGGCGTACCGCTGAGGGTTTTGGTGAGTGATGTTAACTCTTTTTCCGCATCAAATGCTGTTGTCAGAAATCTCCGAACTGTTAATGGCGTGGTGAACGTCACTAACAGGGGATGGAATCAGGGTACCGGCATTATGGAACTTGAAGTTCTCTATAAAGGTAACACCTATGGATTGTGCGAAACTGTTGACGGCATAGCTTTGGCCGATGGCTCATCACTTGCCGTTACCGGTGTAACGGCAAACAGTGCACGGCTTAGTTTTATTGCTGCTGCACAATAGTTGCGTTTGGTATTCCCGCAGAGCGGGGGCTGGGTCACATTAGGTAGTTTCCGCTCACACTGCCTGTCCTGAGCCTGTCGAAGGGAACTTGTCGAAGTGTTCCTAACGGATTGGAAACAAAGTGATTAGGAACCCTTCGACTAGGAGCTCACTTCGATAAACTCAGTACAGGCAGGGTGAGCGGAACATTGATATTATCAAAATAAACCTATTGTGACCCAGCCCAGAGGCGGGAATCCATCTATAACCCGACGTAAAAATTGATGACTCCGATTCCCAAACACAAAACACCAAAAGCGATTCCGGAGAGTGCTATGTTGTTAAAAGTTCAATTTGTGTTTTTCTGTGTAGTTGCCTTCCTATCAGCAACAGCCTTATCCGTTAATGCAAAAAGCGATCCCAACCCAGTTCCTGTAATGGTGCTGGGAAGTGAAAATCAGATAAGAGGGCGGCAGTGGAATGATCTGAGGATCGGGTATGGTGTCTCTTCCATGATTACCGAGAATCTGTATGAAGCTGGTCTGTTCTCTTTAATTGAGCAGCACTCTGCGATACGGGGGCGCCTGGATCAGATAAGAGAGATGATATGGCACCAGGGCTATGATGATGATATGGATTTCACTGATCTGGAGCTGGAGAACACTTCGTGGCTTGCAGTGGGAAGGCTTGTCTATTTTGGCACACCCCAGACGGCAATAAGTCTGGGGCCTGTGCACGTCAGGCGTAATGAGGTGATCACGGTGGTTGAAGTAGATCTTATGGAGCCAAAGGGACGAACCATAACAGGTCAGGGTATAGGTGTTTCAAGCCGTACCTCAAGGAGTGCAATGTTTGAGTTTCGCGATGATCAGCTTCTGCTTAACCAGACTGCTGTGGGTATAGCACTGCAGGATGCTGTGTCGGAGGCGGTAAAAGATCTGGTGGTTAAATATAAAAAGGAGATGTTTAATGATTAGAGCTGATGTTGTTGTTGTGTCGTGGTTGTTTTTTCTGACAGGTTGTGCAACGGTATCCACTTCTACCGATCCTTTTGGAACAATTCCCGAAGACATTCACGTAAAGAGTGTCGATTGGAATGAGCCCAGAACCCGCTTGCAGATAGTGGAATTTGCTATTCCGGAGAAAACCCTGAGCTCCTATCCCGAACTGGCCCAAAAAAGGGTTGGATGGGGTATATGCAGCAGGCTTATTGATGCGATGTATGAGACGGGGCGTTTTGAATTTGTGGAAGAGAAGGATGAGATGATAGAGCGGATTATGAAAAACTGGGCTATGTCTCAGAGTGGAGCAGTTGATGAATCAACGCAAATTGACGCCGGAGGACTTCGGGCTCCTGAATACCTCGTGTATGCCGAAGTCTTTGATTTCAGCGTGGACACCGAAGAGACGCTGGTCACTGTGGCTGCACGGCAGAACAGGATTACCAGAATCGCCATTCAGGTGCGTATGGTTAATGTTAAGACCGGTGAGTTTGTACCCTCTTCCGGTACCGGTGAGGTCGAGGTTACAAAGAATGCTGTGGTGTTTTCTCCAGACAGAGAGAGCTTTCATCAATCCACGGTTGGCCAGGCAACACAGATGGCGGT
>SKJJ01000098.1 GCA_007115975.1 Chitinispirillum sp. | reverse complement strand
TTTAAAGACAATGAGGACAAGCCTCAGCAAGAGACATCTTCAGAAAAGTGGGATGAAGACACCTCACTTGATCCGGTAATGGAGGAAACCATTCAACTGGACAGGAATTTTATTAATGATTATATCAACACCTCACCAACCCAGACACCATCAGACACCAGGGAACGCATCCCTGGAGACCGGGATAATTCAAACCTGTCCGATGATCTGTTAGGGATAGCTACCGATGAGCTTACAGAATTTGCAGAGAGTGATGAGATTGAAGGGGACGACACCGTACAGAGTGATTTCTACACTGTTTCAGGCGCCCCTGCTCAAAAAAAGCCGGATTCAGCGGTGGATAAATCAATTGATAATCAACCCGAAGCGACGGTCGACTTTACAGGCAACAGCAATGAGACCCACAGCATAGAATCCCTTTTTGAAGAGGAACAGCCTGGTGATGATGAAGGCACCCTTACTTCTATAGATCCCAGAGATGAGCCGTTCACTATCCCCGACCACGTGCTGACACCAACGCTTGCTGACATCTATTTCCAGCAGGGACAATCGCAACTCGCCTACAGGATCTATTGCCGACTCATAGAAAAAGATCCAGAAAACGAGAATCTCTCAAAACGTGCAAAACAGATAAAAGAAGTAATGGAACAGGAAGGTATCTCTGAGCAGCAGGTCGAAACCATCAAACCGGAAAAACAACCAAAGCCCAAAGCAAAGAGGGCTCCAGCCAAAAAAAGAAGTACCCGGAAGAAGAAAAGCGATCAGACTGGAGATGAGCGGCCACTGGCCGGCGTCAGGATAAACAAACGCAAAACTAAAAAGTCATCCACCAAAAAGAGTTAAGGGTGCAACAAAATGGTTGCAAGAGTCATTGCTTTAAAAGAACTTCTGGGTCGCTACAACTGCACACACGCTCTTGTAAAAGACTGTGCTGATGTTGAATATATCAGCGGATTCAAATCATCCAATGCAATGCTGCTGGTGTCTCAAGAAAAAAACGTTCTGTTCTCCGATTTCAGGTATCAGACGGCTGCACAGGAGTTTTGTGAAAGAGATGACAAGTGGGAATTCGTGATGATAGACAAAGAAAACTTTGGTTTTCTCTCACAGTATCTTGAAAATGGAAGCCGCGTTGGAATTCAGACCA
This sequence comes from Chitinispirillum sp., assembly GCA_007115975.1. Classification (GTDB taxonomy): domain Bacteria; phylum Fibrobacterota; class Chitinivibrionia; order Chitinivibrionales; family Chitinispirillaceae; genus Chitinispirillum. Next base: position 4,975 of record SKJJ01000098.1, on the reverse strand, counting down.
ATGTCCTGACAATGGATCAATACCGAGAATTAAAGAGGGCCTGTAAAAAGGTGAGGTTTGTGCGGTTTTCTCAACAGATAAACAGCCTCTCAACTCAAAAAACGGCGACCGAAATCGCTCACATGGAAAGAGCCGCTCACATAGCCGACACCGCGTTTAAATCGGTACTGAACAGTGTGGTTTTAGGTATGACCGAGTTTGAGCTTGCCAAATCACTTGAAACGATGTGCCGTGATTACGGCTCAGAAAAGCCATCTTTTGACACCATTGTCCTCTTTGGCACAAGAGCAGCTCTCCCCCATGGCGTGCCGGGTAAACAGCGCCTGAAAAAGGGGGATATCATTCTTTTTGACTTTGGGTGTACAATACATGGAATGTGCTCAGATATGAGCAGAACGGTGGTTGCCGCAAAAGCATCGGCAAAACAAAAGGAGATCTATGAAATTGTCCGCCAGGCACAATCCAGAGCCTTATCGTGGGTAAAAGCGGGGAGAAGATGTCGCAGTATCGATAAAAAGGCACGGGAATTTATCACTCAGGCTGGATACGGTGACCATTTCGGCCATGCAACCGGACATGGTATCGGATTAAGGGTGCATGAAAACCCAAGAATTAACTCCACCAATAGCTTCATCCTCCAGGAGAACTGCGTTATAACGGTCGAACCCGGTGTCTATTTGGATACCACCGGGGGAGTAAGGATCGAAGATATGGTGCAGGTCACATCGCACGGATTCAACTTGTTAACTCATTCACCCAAATCCCTTATAGAGCTGGAGTTATGATAAACATCCATACCCTTCTAAAAGCCATGATTGACAAAAACGCATCCGACCTTCACCTTCGGTGCGGCGTAGCCCCCACATTCAGAGTAAACGGAAGCCTTTACAAAGTGGCTGTTGACCCGGTCACTGCTGAAGATATGGACACGATACTTAAAGCTCTCATCTCGCCCAAGAAATATGAGACATTCAAGCATAACGGTAATGAACTGGACTTTGCCATAGGGATCAAGGGAGTAGGCAGATTCCGAGTGAATGCATTTTCCCAAAGAAACACCCCTGCACTGGCCATCCGTTCGGTTAAATTCGAGATACCGGAGTTCTCAACACTTTCTCTTCCCCAGGTTATACTGGATATTTCCATGCGCAAAAGAGGGCTGATTCTGGTGACCGGTACCACCGGAAGCGGAAAATCCACTCTTCTTGCATCAATGATCAATCATATAAACGATACGATCTCCTCAAACATAATAACCGTTGAAGATCCCATTGAATACCTTCACCGAGACAAGAAATCTATCATAGCTCAACGAGAGATCGGTAATGACACGACAAGCTACGAAGAGGGGATTAAGGCATCCTTTCGCCAGGACCCCGACATTTTACTTATTGGTGAAATCAGAGATAAAGAAACAATGGAGGTCGCATTAAGTGCTGCGGACACCGGACATCTGGTGATGAGTACCCTTCACACCATGAACGCAGTGGAGACAATCAACAGAATTGTATCATTCTTCCCTCCCCATCAGCATGACCAAACCAGGCTTGTATTATCCAATGTTTTGGTGAGCGTGATATCGCTGCGCCTGCTACCCAAAAAAGACAACTCCGGGCTCATACCCGCAGCAGAGATCCTTATCAACACCGGCTCAGTTGCAGACTATATCTACGACCCTGAAAAAAGCCACCTCATCAACAGCGCCATAAGTGAAGGCTACACCCAATACGGATCACAGTCTTTTGACCAGTCGCTTCTCCAACTCTACAACGACGAAAGAATCTCCTTTGAGTGCGCCAAACACTATGCAAGCAACCCCGACGATTTTGAACTCCAGGTACAGGGCGTTCAGGGTACTTCAGACAGACGATGGATGGCGCACTGAGAATCAGATCTGATTCAAAAACGCCTCAAATGACTTGCTGCTGTAAAGTGCTATCAGCAAATTCGTGAGATCATCCGAACCAATTACCCCCTCTCGCCGTGGCCTTCCACCAAGAAATGGTATCCTGCTTCCATCTCTGTTTTTTCCGCTGCGCTCCTTTTCCAGTTTCCCTGGTATATCGTTTCTCTTCATTTGTGCTCCTTTTTGGCGGATTGCAACGACTAACTCCAACTGTATGTCAGTACAAGTACCATGCCAGCCCTTGCATCCAGACTCTTTTTCTCCACAATTACCTCTATCCTCCATTTCGCTAACCCCTGCCCTATATTGTCGATACCTTTTACCCTGTCACTCAAATCTTTCCCCTCCCCTCCTTTCTCTACCCCATTCCCCCCATCTATTTTTCCCAAAACAACCCCCTGTGCACAAAGTGAGCTTGCAATTATGAGCAGCAGAGTTATTACTATCGGTGATCAAAATGTCGAAGTTGGAATTGCACCCGATATAGGCGCCAGAGTGGTATCACTCTGCTTGAAAGGTGAAAAAAACCTGCTAAAAGCCCCGCACGCTATCTGGAGCAGTAAACCAAAGAAAAAAACAGCCTTTGGACCACGATCACAGTGGAGGGCCTATAACGGACAGATCGTGTGGGCGGGACCCCAGAGTGAATGGTGGACTCATCAGGAAAAAAGCCCCCACAGAAAACAGAAAAAAGCCACATGGCCACCAGACCCCTTTTTTGAGTACGGTTGGTTTACCGTCGTGGAGAAGAGCAGCACACATGTCATTCTTAAAGGCCCGGAGAGTGAGTTCAGCGGCCTTCGATTAACCAAGACCATACGGATTGATAGTAAGAGCAGAATACTCTTTAAAGTTGAGGCACAAAACATCAGAAACCAACCCGTTGCATGGGACCTCTGGCTCAATGCCCGTTTTGATGGTTATTGCAGATGCTATGTCCCGGTTGAAAGCCCTGTAAATATAAGAACTGAGGGAAAAGAGAATTCAAAACAGAACAAAAGCCAGTTCACTCACACTCAGGGTTACTTCTGCCTTGAACCCAAAGCGCCCTCTGCTCAATGCAAATTCTGTATGGCCAAAGCGTTCATCGATGCAAGCAAAGGATTTATGGCAGCTTTTGCAGATTCACAAGCCATTATTATCCATTTTGAAAAACACCATAAAAGCCTTATCCACCCCCAGCACTCTCTTGTTGAGATTTATAACTACACCACCCATAACAGAGCGGATGCTCTAAACGAACTGGAGTACCACTCACCCTACATTAAGCTAAATCCCGCAGAGTGGATGGAGACCGAGCAACAGTGGGAAATCCACCCATTCAACTGCAGCCCAAAATCACACACACCCTATATTGAGTTTCTCAAGGGCGTGACCCAATAGGCGCCCGCAGCCACTCTTCTTGCTCCCAGATTTCCTCGGCTGCCCATCTCAAACCAGAACTCTTTTCTGATTGGCCTCATTTTTTTCACCTCCTCCTGAGCGATCTTCTGTGCACCCGACTTTGTGTGGTCTCAACACCGTCCTGGTTTTTATCCCTACCCTACCCTCCACTCTATGGAGAAAACTTCAATTGCTAGTTAAACCCCAGTTTCAATCTTACACATGAAAAAAGTACGCTCTTGTGACGAAAAAGGGGGGACTCGCTTTTTTCGCACCACCCTCTATGGCGCCAACAACGGTGTACAATCCCCTTGGCATGCTATTTGGTGTCTTTTTCATAAACCCAAAAAGAGGGGCGGTAAACTGTGGGGCTGTTTTTTTCAAGAATTTTACGGGCATCCATGCTTGATTGGAAACTTTATAAAGAGGTGGAGCATGATAACCGTGCTATTGCTCACGCTGTTGCAGTGGTGATCATCTCGAGTCTCGCAGCAGGAATCGGCTCCCGGGATCCTGGCGATCTCTTGTCACTGTTAAGTGTCACCATCGGAGCATTGATTGGTTGGGTTTTTTGGGCTCTTCTTACCCTCTTTTTAGGTGCCAGGATATTTCCTGAACCCCAAACCCAGACAAATTTCGCACAGCTCCTTCGTACCATAGGTTTTTCAAGCGCACCGGGAATAGTACGGCTCGCAGGGGTGATTGAACCGCTCAGAAATACTATATTCTTTATGGCAGCAATATGGATGCTGTCTGCAATGGTAATTGCAGTACGACAGGCACTTGATTTTACATCCACGCTCAGAAGCCTTCTGGTTGTTCTGGGAGGCTGGATCATACAGGCGCTGCTGCTTGGAGTTGTACTGTTTGCAGTTCAAAGTTACACCTAGCCCCAAAGGAGGATATATGACCTGTCCACAACTCTGCTCTCTGCCTTACTAAAAACCACTGCTGATACTTGCTGCAACGGCGGCTGTTGCCCTGTTAATCAGTGCACTGGTGAGTATCAAAAGGAGAGAGGCTAATCAGATAAGAGGGAAAAAAATCTACTGGGTTCTTATCTCTTTTGTAGATTTTATCGGCCCAATTACCTATTTCATCTTTGGAAGAAAAAAAAGGGGACAACTCTCTCCATAGCAAGAGGTTTCGGTGGCTGGGGTTAAAGCCTGTGTTGCCATTTCTCCTCACCAGAGGGGTGCAGGGCGACGGAGGTCAAGTAGGAAAAACGGTAGAATTAATTCCCCACCCTCTGCGACCGCTGCGTTTTAATCTCACCTCTTGAAAATATAAGCGATGAAGGATGTAGGAGAAAAAAGAATTTGTACTGCCGCCAGGTCCCCCCGGTCCCCCCGAACGCAAACTTACAATGCAGCCGAACCAAAGCAACAAGGGGGAGACCTCCTGCCAGTACAAATTATCAACTCTAATTACAGTGCAATGTGTCACGTGAAGCCTGCTTGATGAAAAGCTGGTCCTTGATGTGAATGAAACAGATAATTTGGGTTTACTAGCCCGAATTATGCATAAACAAAGGCAGCATTGGATTTAAGTTGTTGTTATATTTGCAGCTAGACAACAATTAACATCAACCAATATTTCCAATAACTGCCATGAATAAAATTACACAATCAGAGCTTGTTTTTGAATGTACTAAAGGTAAAAAAGTAACAGCTGATTTTCAAGGAG
>SKJJ01000117.1 GCA_007115975.1 Chitinispirillum sp. | reverse complement strand
CGATTGGATCATAGGAACTTGGGATATCGACCGATATACTCAGGAAAATTACGACAACAATCAACTCAGAGGTGAAAGTGAAAGCCCTGATCAGGGAAAAATCGAGTTTAAAGAGAACGGGACCGGCTATGATTACGGCGGAAATTTCATCGGGGGTGAGTTTGAGTGGTCGCATACATCCCAAACACTTTCATTGACTACCGGCGGTGGACTGACGGTTTATGTCATTGAAGAATACTCTAATACTGCTTTTGTGTTCAGCATTACCGACATCAAAGGAGACAATAAAGATGTGGAGCGCTGGTATTTGTCAAAATAACTTTAGAAAAGGATGGTGCTAAATATGTTTACCAATAAGTGTAAAGCATTCGCTCTGGTGCTGTTTCTGTTTGTTTATAGCACCAATGTATGGTCTGATAACAGCCAATTCTCCTTTGGGCCGGTTTTGAGGCTTGGTACCGGTCGAACAAACACTCATCATTTGGGTGAGGTGATGGAACGAAGGAGTGCACTGGATATCGACATTAAGGAACACAGCAAATATGCCCTGCCGGGAATTTTTTTTGCCGCAGGCGGCCAATTCACATGGCATATATCTGATCGTTTTGAAGCAGGCGTTTCGGTTAACTACTCACGGCTTGCAAATACCATCCTCCTGAAGCAAACGGAGGATGATTCACATGTTGGTTTAACCGAGCGCGAAATAATTGAATCTGAGGCTTTGATAACCAAATCTTCAATACAACTCCCGTTTTCTATCGATTATAATTTACCGACAAGCAGTGCATGGTTTCTGAGAGCGGGTACAGTAATCGATATAGTGTTAAGTGCGGGTATTGAGTCGGAAGAAAAGATTACAGAAAAAGAGTGGGAAAACGGAAGACTTGTAGCAACATCCGAATATAAGAAGCATATGGCTGAGATTGACAACGTTACCCCATCTCAATTCTCCCTGCTACTCGGCGGTGGACACCGCTTTATGTTAGGTCGGAAGAATCTGGACATAGCTTTGGAAATGATAGTTCCTCTAACTAAAGCCGAGTTTTACACAACCGATCGGGTTTTTACCGATAATACAGAGCTGAACGAACTGTACTCTCTTGAAGGAAGCATTGATGCTGCGCAGGACACTGGCATTCGACTTGATGACTTCGGGTTTGGCAGTATTCGCTTGACGGCGAGTTATCTTTTCGGCCTTGGAGATCGCAAATAAGCCTGACTTTTGCTTAAGAATTTGTAGTGAAAAAAAACGCCTTTTCACTCAACTTTTTTTTCTGATGGTACATATGTTTTTTATTGCAGAGGCGCAGAATTACTATCAGGCCCGTTTTTTTCAATCACAGTAGAGCTTTTCCATAAAAAGCGAAGGTATCTTTGTCGCTCTTCCCGATTCCGTATTGATACAGGCAAGCCTCACATTACCCTCCACCAGAAGCTTGTTGCTTTCTGAATTGTATACTTCACTGGTAAAGGTTACCGATGCTGCCGATTGCTCTTTGATTCTGGTGCTGACTCTGAGAAGATCGTTGTATCGTGCCGAGGAGCGGTATTTTAGCTTTGCATCAACCACCGCAAAGACAAAGCCTTCTGAGTGAAACTGAGCCAGCTCCACACCGTTATCCCTGAGCAGCTCGGTTCTGCCGCGCTCCATGTATTTAAGGTAATTAGCATAGTAGACAACATTGCCGCAGTCGGTATCCTCATAGTAGACCCGTATCATCAGTTCATTTTTCTTCGATGCCATATTCCTTGATTTTCCTCCATAGTGTAGACCTCGAAACACCCAGTTTTTTGGATGTTTCAGTATAGTTGTAATTAGTCATTCCCAAAACAAACTGGATATGGATTTTTTCCATCTCTGCAAGGGTCAGAATTTCCTGTCCCACAGGCTGAGCCGAGTCGGTTGAGGGAGGGCCGAGCAGCAGCCGGTTGCGGAACATGAACTCAGGCAGATCGCGCTCGTTTATTTCGTTGTTTTCTGCAAGAACAACGGCGTGTTCAATGACATTTTCAAGCTCCCTAACATTACCGGGGTACCCGTAATTCACCAGCACCGTCTCTGCACTTTTTGATAACCGGGTTATATCTTTGTCAAAGAGCTCATTATACCGGTGGAGAAAAAGGTGAACAAGGGCGGGAATAGTATCTTTTCTCTCCCTGAGCGGGGGAAGATAGATATAGAATACATTTAATCGGTAGAAAAGATCCTCCCTGAAAGTCCCCTGCTCAATAAGTTTTCGGAGGTCTCTGTTTGTCGCTGCAATTATTCGGACATCTGCAGTGCGGGTAAGATTCTCACCCACTCGTCTGAACTGGCGGTCCTGAAGAAAGCGGAGCAGCTTTACCTGGGCCGCAGGGGACAGTTCACCTACTTCATCTAGAAACAGCGTTCCGGTATGGGCCTCCTCAACAAGACCGCTTTTATCCCGGTCCGCACCGGTAAAAGATCCTTTTTTGTGTCCGAAAAGTTCACTTTCAAAGAGGGTTTCAGGAATGGCTCCGCAGTTTATGGCGATAAATCTCCCGTCTGATCTCTTTGACATTCGGTGAATTATTTTTGCAAAGAACTCTTTTCCGGTGCCGCTTTCACCGCCGATAAGCACATTGGAGGTGGTGGGGGCAATTTTCATGGAAAATTTCAGCAGCTTCTGCATTGCAGGGCTTCCGGCCATCAGATCAAACAGAAAGCGCTGTTCCATGTCCCGTTGTTCAAGATTTGTTTGAGTTCTGGCAGCGATCTTATCCACAACGGCTTTGATGTCTTTCATATTGACCGGTTTTATCAGATAGAACGATGCTCCGTTACGAAGCGTTTTACCCGCTTCATCGAGTTGATTTAACGAGGCAAGAACGATTATCTCTGCATGGTGGCTGGTTCTGATATAGTGTACCAGGTCAATTTCCATTGCGGGTAGATTCTGAAGATCGACAAATACCATATCGATCCGTTTCTGATGTTCAAGTACAGAAATCGCATCAGACTGGTCTGCCGCTTCGTAGAGCTGATAGTATTGCGGGGAGATCGTCTCACGGAAATCGTCTCTGAGGGATAGATCGGTTGATATAAGAAGTATGTTTTTTTTGGTTTCTGCTATCTGTTTTGACATCGGGCCCTGCACTTTTTCTGTGACAATGTATTTTATTGGTATATGATCAGAATAGTGTTTCAAATTGATGATTCTCGTCATTCCCGCTTAGTCCGGCTTTGTTCGACAGCCAGGTGGGAACCCGCCATTTGTTACTGTTTTCCCGATGGGCATCCGATTAAGAACTCGGGTGTGACGAAAATGAGGCATATATGAACATACACTTTTATACTTAAAAATAAGTTTAGAGCAGGAATTTAACCAGTTTTTGAAAGTGTTTCGTCTTAATAAGGAGAATAAATTTTGGCAGCAGGTAGCGGTAGGAAAAAAAATAGAGAGATCAAAGTGGCAATTGTGCTAATGATATCGTTTTTGGTTGTTGTTGCCGGATTCATGCCCCTTAATAGTAACTACCTAAAAAATATTGCCCAAGAGAAACTACTGGAACTTGGAGCAGATTCGGTTCATATCGGCTATATCGCCGTAACGGTCTGGAGCGGGGTTAGGATAAGAGACGTTTCGGTGAGGAAAATTATCTCCCCAACGGAGAGTTATCATATTACCCTGGGTACCATATCTGTGCGTGCCAACATCATATCTGCCGCTTATGAGCTGCTTGTGCGAAAGACCTTTACTGCTCTGGAGCAGGAGGACTACTTCTCACTCGCTTATCACTCTCCTCTGGATGCTGTAAATGAGGTGGCAGAGTTTATGGGGCTGATTGGGTCTATGAGGGCTGTTGCTTTAGCCGGAGGGGAACTGGTTCTGATAAGGGGTGCAAAAAAGAGCACAAAAGTTGCTGACGTGAGTATTAATTGTAAAAGGAATTCACCGAATCACCTAACGGGATCGCTGCGGTGCGGGGTTGTGGCGGTGCCGGAGAATCACTCTGTAAAAAACTTTTCTGCGGATTTTCTTCTGGAGGGGCCACTTTTTCATCTTGTAAACGGAAGAGGTGATCTTCTGGGGGGGGAAGTGCGGCTGGGAGCGGAAGTTGATCTGGTGAATAGGAGCGTTCTGGGGGCGAATCTGAGGGCTTCGAATATCGATTTAAGCCAACTGTACCGGGAGCCGCAACAGGGAACAGTTGAAGGGAGAGCAGATATAACTTTTCAGTTTGCACCGGGATCGCTCTGTTTCAGCTCTATTGCGGGGCAGGGTACGCTGGGCGCTTCAGGTGTTCATCTTTCCCGGTTACCGTTTCAGAGGACACTGATTACAGCACTGGTGGCATCAGGTTTCTCTGAGCTCTATTTTGATACCATACAGTCTGATTTTGAGTTGTCATCGGGAAAAGTGGTGCTTGAAAGCACCGGAAAAGGCGGGGATCTCTGGTTTAAAGCCAAGGGATGGGTAAATAGCGATATGGTTATGGATCAGCAGATTGAAGGAGAGTTGTCTGAGGAGTTCGCATCCCAACTGCCTGCGTTTATGGCTGCGACCCTGGAGCGCAGTGAAGATGGGGGGAGAGTTTTTAAATTTCATCTCTATGGGCCAGCGGATGAGCCGAGGCTTGAGATTGACAAGGACCAACTTCGGGGTGTAGTCAGGAGGGGGTTTTCCGAATTGAGGCGCAGTGTACGGGGGAGCAGGCGCAGGTGAGAGGGCCGTCTCTGATACAAAAATGTGTTTTCAGGGCTTCTGTTTGATACATATATGTGCAGTCTGTTTCAGGGAGGCACCTTTAAAGTCACCATAAATCCCTTTGGAGGGGGTTTTATTATTGGCCCGCTCTTTGCATTATAAAAAGCAGGCAAACTATTTTTTAATCTCAAATAAAGAGGTGTATCTATGAGCAGCCGCAGTGATGTAACTCAGTTAATTGGAAATGTGTGTGAGAAGAAGAGCATCGAAAACGCTCCTGTTTCAAGCTATTTTGGGATCAATACGTTCAGTGATTTGACAATGCATAAGATGATCTCGGAAAAGACCTTCAAGGCCTTCAAAAAGTGGCAGGAAGGGGGTTCGGTGATCTCTTCCGCTCAGGCTGATGAGATTGCGCACGCTATGAAAGAGTGGGCAATCAGCAAGGGTGCAACCTCTTATACTCACTGGTTTCAGCCAATGACCGGCCTGACTGCTGAAAAACATGACAGTTTTATCAGCATGAATGAAAGCGGCAGTGTCATAGAAAAATTCACCGGTAACAAACTCATCCAGGGTGAACCCGATGCATCGTCGTTCCCTTCCGGTGGTATAAGGGCCACCTTTGAAGCAAGGGGTTATACTGCATGGGACCCCTCATCACCGGCTTTTATTGTAGAGGTTGAGCAGGGAAAGACCCTCTGCATACCATCCATTTTCGTCTCGTACACCGGGGATGCACTCGATAAGAAGCTGCCTCTTCTCAGGAGTGAAAATGCCATCAACAACTCTGCTACAGAGCTTATCAAACTCTTTGGACATGATGATGTCAAGTACGTAATATCAACCTGTGGTGCGGAGCAGGAGTATTTTCTCATTGATGCGGCATATTATAAGATGAGATCGGATCTAATGCTTACCGGCAGAACTCTTGTCGGTGCCGACTCTCCAAAGGGTCAGCAGCTTGAGGATCAGTATTTCGGATCAATAAAGGAGCGGATGCTTAACTATATGAACGAAGTCTCTGAGGAGGCGTATAAACTCGGTATTCCGGTGACCACCCGTCACAATGAAGTCGCACCGCATCAGTATGAGTTCGCCCCGATATTTGAGAAGTCAAATCTGGCTGCGGACAACAACCAGCTCTTAATGGACGTGATGAAGAAGGTTGCACTCAGGCACAATCTGGTTTGTCTTCTTCATGAGAAGCCCTTTGCAGGAGTTAACGGCAGCGGCAAGCATGTCAACTGGTCTCTTTCAGATGACAAAGGCAATAATCTGCTCAATCCGGGAGAAACACCGGAGGAGAATCTTCTCTTCTTAACTGTGTTGGTAGGGGTGATTCACGCTGTCTACAATCACGCAGATATCCTCAGAGCAAGTGTTGCCTCAGCAGGCAACGAACATCGTCTGGGGGCAAACGAGGCTCCTCCTGCAATTGTGAGTATCTATCTTGGCGAGCAGCTGACAAAAATCATTAAGATGATTGAGAGTGGAAAGATTGAAAAGGCACAGAAGCAGGATCTTATCGATCTTGGTGTTGGTCTTCTGCCAAAATTCATCAAGGATACAACCGACAGAAACAGAACTTCACCATTTGCCTTTACCGGTCAGAAGTTTGAGTTCAGGGCGGTCGGAAGTGCCTTGAACATCTCTACTCCTATAGCGGTGATGAACACCATTGTTGCAGATTCATTTGATATCTTAGCAGAGCGGATCAAGGCTGAGAGCAGCAACAAAGAGTTCAGTGCAGCGGTTCTTAAGGTGCTTGCAGGAATGATATCAGAGTCGAAAAAGGTTCTGTTTGAAGGAAATAACTACTCCGATGAGTGGGTGAGTGAGGCTCGCAAGCGTGGATTGCCAAATACTGCATCTTCACCTGAGGCTCTTAAGGCATTTGTTACCCCCAAGGCCATTGATCTTTTTGAGAGACAGAAGGTTCTCTCAAAGGTGGAGCTCAATTCACGGTACTCGATTTGGGTAGAGTTGTATGCAAAGATGCTACAGATTGAGGCGCAAACCCTGGCAGAGATAGTAAACACCCAGGTGCTTCCTGCTGCCTACAGCTATCAGACAGAGCTGGCCGGTGGCCTTGAACTTCTCAGGGACCTCAGTGATGATACAACGGTATCTATCGTTAGCGGTGCTCTTGCGGATAGAAAAGAGGCATTTGAGGCGCTTACAGCTGATATCTACTATGTGCGCAAAAATCTTAAGGAGATGGAGCCTCTGCTTCAGAAGGCTGCTGGGATGGGAGAGGCTGAGATGGCACAGTTTTACTACTCAGAACTCAAACCCCACATGGATCATATTCGCCGCCACGTGGATGCACTTGAATCGGTGATGCCCGATGATATGTGGGTTCTTCCAAAATATCGTGAGCTTCTGTTTGTTTCATAACCTCTTTTTTTTGCGGGGCTCTGATGAGGGGTCCCGTTTTCTTCTCTGTTCTGCTCCAATTTGGAACGCTGTTTGCAACCGATGCAACTGCAACTACTCCTTTTTTCTTTTTTTGTGATTAATCAACAGAGAGCAGGTCCGAAATGGTGGGTGTCAAAACAAAACCCTATTTACTGTCTGTTTTGGCTCTTTCGGTAGTTTTTACTGCTGATATCCTGATTCCTTTAGGCTACACTCACTGGGTATTTTATATTATTCCTCTGCTGATCTCTTTCAAAGCTGAAAATGTTTATGTTGTCTATTTTACGCTGGTTCTTACGGCACTGTTATTACTTATTGGCTACTTTTTATCACCCACAATCGGGGTGTTTGTTTCGGTAACAATCATTAACCGCATTTTGGGCTTCTTCACGCTGGTCATCTTTTCTCTTATTATCACCGCTCTCATAGCATCCCAAAGGAAAATCAGAGAAGCTTCGGAAAATGTTACACATAGCAATAAAGAGCTCGCTTTGGCCAACAAGGAGCTCGAATCGTTGTCCTATTCGCTATCCCATGATCTGCGTAATCCGCTCCATGCTATCAAGGGATTTTCAGATATTCTTCTCAGTGACAGTTCTGCCGATTTGGATTGCGAAGGGGTGGAGTATCTTAGAAGAATCGTTGCCACTGCCGCTCAGATGGATCAGCTCATTGACAGTATGCTGACACTGTTTAAAATTTCAAGTCAGGAGCTTAACATAAATGAGGTAGATCTGGGAAAAATGGCTCAGGAGATTATGACACAATTACAGAAATCACATCCTCAAAGAGGTATTGAGCTAAGAATTGTAGGGGCTCTCAGAGCAATGGCTGATTCCGAACTGATAAAAATTGCCCTGAATAACCTTCTGGGCAATGCCTGGAAATATACAAGCCATAAAGATAACGCCAGGATAGAGGTCGGTGCTGAAAACAGGGAGGGCAAGACGATCTTTTATGTAAGGGACAACGGTGCAGGGTTTGATATGAAGTATGAATCACGGCTGTTCGAACCGTTCCGGCGGCTTCATTCCGATAAAGAGTTTTCGGGAACCGGTATAGGGTTAGCCATTGTGAGACGAGTTATTCTCAAGCATGGTGGAGACGTATGGGGAAAAGGGAAAATCGGCGAGGGTGCGGTATTTTATTTTACCCTGTCATAATGGTATTTTTATACCTCTGATCACACGCAGAAATTATTCATAGTAATCTGGAAAAAAATGGCAGCCGAAGAACTGAATCATACTCAACAGCAAAGCACTGTCGAAAAGAGCGGCGACAGAAGAAAACCGTATTCCAGCCCGTTTTTCTGGATGGCCATTACTGCGGTGGTTTTTTATCTGCTGGTTGTTGGCAAAGATCTTCTTATCCCTCTGGTTATGGCGGTCTTTATCTGGTATCTGATTAACGCGCTCTCCAAAGAATACAGAAGAATTCCTCTGGGGAAAACCCACAAAGTTCCTTCTGCGCTGGCATTTGTAGTCTCACTCCTGACTATTGCGGGGTTTGTCTATTTTGTGGTAAATCTTATATCAAGCAACATCGGAGAACTGGTCAGGGAGGCTCCTGTCTATCAGCGAAACCTTGAACTTGCAATTGCAAGGCTCTTTTCATTTTTGAATCTTGAAGAGCCCATGACACTGCGCAGCATTGTAAAGAACATAAATTTAACATCACTTGCTCCCACTGTGGCAAGAGAGGTCACCGGATTTCTGGGCAGGGGGGGGATTGTAGTAATCTACATACTGTTCATCTTTCTGGAGCAGAAGAGTTTCAACGACAAATTTCTCGCCCTGATAAATAACCCTAAGCGGCAAAAAGAGGTAAGCAGACTCATTAACCGTATCGACTCTGATGTGCGGCTCTACATTGGAATTAAAACACTGACCAGTGCCACTACCGGCATTCTAAGCTACATAATATTTACCATCGTCGGGCTTGACTTTGCCTCCTTCTGGGCTTTTACCATTTTTTTGCTGAACTACATCCCGACCATAGGCTCAATAATAGCAACCATCTTCCCTTCGCTGCTTGCATTGATGCAGTTTGATACGCTGGCTCCCTTTTTTGTTGTGATTATTGGGATTACCGCCATACAACAGTTTATCGGCAGTTTTCTGGAACCCCGATATATGGGGGACCGCCTTAACCTTAGTCCGCTGGTGATCCTGCTCTCTCTTGCTCTGTGGAACAGGATATGGGGGATTCCCGGCATGTTGATCTGTGTGCCGATGACTTCCATTGCAATGATTATTCTCTCCCATTTTCCCCAAACAAAAGCTATTGCAATAGCTCTTTCCAGAAATGGCTCCATCGAAGAGAAGTTTATAGAAGAGTAGGCCTGCTGATCCCTTTTGTGTGCAGTTGCACTCCGGCGACATTACCAACGGGTTGCTGGTTATCGCAGTGTTACTGTTGCCAAAGATACCCCGCACTATCTGTACAACCCCTTCTACAGCCATTGCTATGATCATCTATCCTGGTCCCTGAGTGGCCGCACTATTGCTGCGGTCTTGCTTCCGATGGGTTACATGTGCCCCTGGAGCATCTCTTTTGGTGTGCAGCTGCACTGTGGTGATGGGAGCATTGTATGGTGGTGGTTATATTCAGGGATTATAATCCCGGACAATTCACACAAAATGTCCCGTACTGGCATAAAGCTTGCCTTTTTTATCTTCTCAGAGGCTTTGGGAATCCAGCGGGTAAATGTCATGCTAAAAGGTGCACGTTTTAAAACAGCTATCTGTTTTCTTCTCTTTTTTTGCTCACCTAACGCAAAAGTGTCTGTTGGTGGTGCTTTGCACAGTGGTCCGGTAAGCAGTATATCTGCCGACCGAGCAGGGGCGCTGATTCTTACCGGTTCCTTTGATAACACTGTTAGGTTATGGTCTGCAGGGGGGCTGTTTCTGGGGAGTCTTGGTGGAGAAGAGGAGGTAACCGGCAGGATATTTTCTTCGGATATATCTGCCTGCGGCAGAATTGCGGTTACAGGCGGGTGGAAGATAGATGGTGGGGACAGAGTTTTTTATGTCAATCTTTTCTCAGTAGCAAATGCACAGCTTGTTGCAACCTACCGGAAACTGGAGAGTGCGCCCTTGGATCTTAAGGTTTCTCCTGATGGGGAGTACGTTGCGGCCGGGCTCAGGAGGGGGGGAGTAGTAGTTTTTAAGACAGAGGGGCTTGTGAAGGTAAAAAAAATGGGAGGCTATGGGGGCAGTGTTCACAGTTTGGATTTCAGTGTGAAAGGGGAGCTTGTTACCACCGATTCAGATGGAGTTGTTCGCCTTTACGGAAAAAAATTTAACCCTGTTGCCAGTTACTATGATGGTCCCGGCCGCATTCCTTGCAGTGTACAGTTCTCGCCCGACGGCAGGGCCATAGCTGTTGGATTTGAGTTGCCAGCAGTTGCGCAGATACTTGAAAGTCGGCAGTTGAAAAAAATCAGGGAGATTAATCTTGAAAAAGACGGGTATCAGCGCGGAATAGTTCTGGTTGGCTGGGAGGCTGATGGTTCTGTTGTCAGGGGCGTTTTTACATCGGTTTCAGAAAAGAGTACCGGGGGGCATTTCAGGTGGTCATTAACTGAAAGCAAACTTGAAATAGGGATCCTGAGCACAGGACCCATACTTGCTATGGCTGTTATTTCTGACGCAACTCTTCTTTTTTCTGGGTTGGAGTCTGAATTTGGAAGGGTCAGCGGGTGTGGTACTTTGTTGCTTTTCCATAATCTTCTCGCTCATGGGGAAAAAACGGGTTGGTTTTCTGTGGCATCGCCTCTGGAGGGTGATACACTCAAAGACAGCACTGTTGCAGTGGATGTTGAATTTAGCCGAAAAGTCTCACTTCTGGACTTTGAGGTGTATGTAAACGGAGTGCAGCAGGCTGCAAGGTTCAGAAATGAGTCGGGTGATTTTTCAGATAGCCGACGGACACTTATGGTTGCTCTGAGTACAGGAGGCAATAGGGTTCACATTGTGGGAAAAAATGCAGCTGGGCAAAGTGGATTTGCCAACATTATTGTTTACCGAAAAAACGTTTCTAACGATTTTCCAAAAGGAAATATGTATTCTTTGTCGGTTGGTGTTGGGGAGTATCATACGGGCTCAGAGCTTCTGCCCTATGGAGATACCGATGCGCGGAGGTTTCACGCAGAGCTTGAACTGCAAAGAGATCGTGGCCTCTATTCAGCGGTACAAACCCGTCTTTTGACAAACAATTCAGTAACGAAGCCTGTTTTGATTTCAGAAATACGGCATATTGCATCAGAGGCACAGGCTGGTGATGTGGTTGTTATTTACATTTGTGGGGTGCTTCGGTCCGGCAGAAGAGAAACGGTGTGGTTTTTGACATGGGACAGCAGTGCGGATAACCCCGGTCGCAGGGCACTCTCTTTTAAAGAACTGGGTGATGAGCTGCGGAAAATCAGCGCCAGAGTTGTTCTGTTTATGGATGTTGCATCCAATGGAATAGAAAGTGAAGTTCTTACACAAATCGCTCCACCGGGTTCTGAGATATTTGTGTTAAGTAATATTGGAAGTGAAGACACTGACCTGCAACGGCGAAAAATGATGGGCGGAGTGTTTACCAGAGCACTTGTGGGGAGTATACGGGGTGAAGATGATTCAAAAACAGAATATCTTACTCTTTCCGGTATCAAATATTATCTCAATCAGCGCATGGAGCTGTTAACTCCGGGTAAAAGTGATCATGTAACGTGGGCTTTTTCCGGGATATCAAATGATCGTCCCCTCTTCAAGCTGGATGCAGCCCCATGAAGGCACCGGTAACTGTAAGGGGTGATCTGTTTGCTGTGATTGCGATGGTTCTCTTTTGTGTGTGTGTCTTTGCACAGAGGCCTGATTGGGTCAGAAATTTCGGGCAGAGTGCCAGGTTCCCCTCACAGCGGTACTTTACCGGTTTTGGTACTGCGGTATTGAACAGATCAGATCCTGGTGAAAGTATGCGCCGGGCACGTGAACATGCAATGGCAGAGATGCTTTCATCCATACGTTCTGATCTGTCGGTAACTAAAAAACAAAATACCACGGTGATAAACCGGTACAGGGCAAATCAGGAGCTGTACAGCCATTTCTCTCTGGATTATATGAGTCATGGGAGTTTGGAACTGGAGGAGATCCAAAATGAGTTTTATGTGGATAAAAGACGAAAAGTTGTCTTCTCTTTTGTACGAATAGACAGAACGGCAGCAGCTAAACGTATACAGCACAGGGCCGCAGTTGCCCTTATGGAGCTGCAGAGTCTGTTTCGGTTGTCTCAAAACACCATCGAGCAGGAACGTTTTGATTATCTTCGGCAGCTTTATGGAGAGGTGGTAAGCACTGTCCAAACAATAAAGGAGCACAACTCTCTTTGTCTGGTGTTTGACAGAGGGTGTACAATGGACTCAATGCATCTGGAGCTTTTGACTCTGCCACAGAAGATTAGGGCGACGATAGCTGCAAATCCATCAGAAGACCTTCGTGCCATGGCGTCGTTTCTTGTTTTTGATCTCAATATTGATAAGCTTGAATCAGGAGGTATCGCTGTTGTTCCTTTTGTCAAAAATGGGGTAGTGCATGGAAATTTTGAACAGCAGGTACGGTATGTTTTGGAAAGCACTGTTGCAGGCAATACGAATTTATCGGTTGTTGCTATCAAAGGCTATCCTTTTGTTTTCAATGCAACCCGTGCAGCCTTTGATTACGCATTGAGTGCGGGAGCCTCCCTACTGCTCGCCTATGGCTGTTACTGGCGTGATTCGCTTACAGAGGTACATCTGCGACTATATGATCTGCGCAGCGGAAAGCTTTTGAGGACATCGGTTGATCTCTTTGATACTGGCGGTAAAGAAGGGGTGTACAGTCCCGTCAACAGATTCGGTTTTGATGTCTGGACAGCGCACGGGGATTCGGTCATTGGGTTCCCCAGGGGCTTTGCAGTTTTTGTTACGGCAGATGTTCCGGTATATGTCAGGATTGTGTACCGGTTTGAGAATGGTTTGATGTCAGTGCCGGATCCGGTGTTTAAGAATCTTTATATCGATACTGGTAAGAGAGGGGGAGAATATCGTTTGCCGGGGCTGTTCTCCTTTCCCGATGTAAGGGGGGAAGTTGTTGTGTTTGCTTCCAGAAAACCGTTTCCGGAGATAGGGCTGATTCGTTTGGAGTATGGGGGGGAGGTTATTGGGGCAATAGATGAGGGATCTCACCAGGCTGTTGCGGGTTATTCCTCTGTAGAGAGACGGTTAAGGGTAGAGGTGCGGTAGTTGCAGGCACTCTCTTTGGCATATCACTTGCTCTCTATTCTAAAAAAAACACTCTCCCCTATGGTCGCCGGTTATATCCTTTTCAGGGCAGGAAAAATGAACGCTAGATGGTTATTGCTGATTGGTTGTGTTGTTTACAATTTTGCGGGATCAGAGGAGCTTGTGATAGATCGGTTCAGCGATTGTGTGGAGGATAGTGGTATTCCCTGTGGCTGGCATTCGTCGCAGAGGGATGTGGGGATGTTTTCTGTGGTGAGCGAAGGGGGTAATTTTTTTGTCAGAATAAGAACAGAGGGGGGTAATACATCCATTGGCAGGCAGAAAAACTATGAAAGCCGTGAGTATCCCTGGCTGCACTGGCGATGGAGGGCACATGCATTGCCGCAGGGTGCAGATGAGCGGGATCGCAGGAGCTCAGATAGTGGAGCGGGAGTATATGTGATATTTAAGGGCCGTTTCAGACTAAACAGAATAATAAAGTATGTCTGGAGTACGAGTTTATCAGTGGGAACAGTGATTCGCAGTCCATTTAATCCAAGGGCCAGGGTGGTGGTATTGCAAAGTGGCGAGGACAATATCGGGCGCTGGGTACGTGAGAGGGTAAATGTATATGAGGATTATAATCGGTTTTTCGGGAGTAATCCCCCTTTGGTTGAGGGGATAGGGTTTATGTCTGACGGACATGAAACGGTCTCTTTTGTGAAAGCAGACTACGATGATTTTACGGTCACCAGGAGATGAAACGTGGTATACGAATCTTGTTGGGTGCAGTCGGGATATTTGCCGCGATTTATTGGTCGCTAATGGGTGTTGAGATGGGTGATGTGTTTGCGCGTATGGGGGAAGCTGATTTGGTTCTCATTGCCGGGGTGCTCCTGATGACAACGCTTAATCTGCTTATCCGTGCGGCGGTGTGGAAAGCAATTGTGCGCCCGATGAAAAGTGTGTCGCTATATAATGCCTTCACCAGTTATCTGGTCGGGGTCTTCTCCAATCTGTTTCTTCCATTTAAGCTTGGGGATGTGGCGCAGGGGTATTCTCTTGGACGAAAAACAGCCATAAATAAGTTCTCTTTGGTGACTACTGTTCTGGTTCAGAGGGTGTTTGAGATCGCCAGTTTATTGATTATAATGGTTATAATAGCGGCTCTGTTCTCCTTTCCCATGCTTCTGGAGCGGAGAAATGTGGTACTGGTTATTACTGTCGTTTTGGCAATAGCGTTTCTTGTGCTTCTTACCTTTTTTAAAGAGCAGGTGATTACATGGGTGGAACGGAGGCTGCAGGTAATTTCCCCCTCTTTTGCACTAACAGTAAAGAGAGGCTTTTATCAGTTTATTGATGGAACCAGGGCAATAAATAGTTTATCAGACATCACCCGTATCCTAACTCTCTCATTTCTCTCCTGGCTGGTGCAGATTACCATGGCGCTTTTAATGGCCTGGTCCCTTGATATACGGATCGATTTTATAAGTGCAAGTATCGTTTTGCTTGTCATAAACATTGGCTTGCTGATACCCATTGCACCCGGTAATATCGGGACATTCCAGTTTTTCAGTATTATTGCGCTCTCCTGGTTTTCTGTGGCAAAGTCAAAGGCACTCACTTTTGCGATTCTCTTTCAGGTTGTACAGGGTATCCCGGTCATAATGGGTGGTGGGCTGAGTATGATGATGGAGCTGTTTGCCGACAGGTACCGATCTGAGAAGAACAGAAATAGTAACACTGACAAAACGGAAACAACGGTATGAATATTGCAATCGTTTCACCCTATTTTTATCCCTGGTATGGGGGAATTACAGAGCATGTTTATCACCAGTACATGGAGCTGAAAAAACGGGGGCACACGGTGAGGATGATCTCCCCCTTTGATGGGGGAAACATCGTAAAGGATAAAAAAGATGTCGTAAAGATTGGCAATCCGGTCCCTCTGATTGTAAACGGATCAGTTGTAAAAATTCCCATACTTGGTAGACGTAAAAAAGTGATCGACAATGTGCTCTCCGAGGGTGGTTTTGACATAATTCACCTCCATCAGCCGCTGTTTTGTCTTCTGGGGATCTCCTTTTTGAATCAAATAATCCACAGGAGTAAAAACGGGTTACCGGTGCCGAAGGTCGTGGGCACGTTTCACGCCTGTGGGGGAGGGGTTGAGCGTTTTTTAATCAATCGTTTAGGACTCTATTTCAGAAAATTCAGAAATGTATTTGACCTCAAAATTGCGGTCTCTCTGGCATCGCGCGATTTTGTCTCTCCGGTTCTTCCCGGAAGCTATGAGATCGTACCAAATGGGGTTGATGTGGAGAGGTTTTCCGGCAGCCACGGCAAAATTGCACAGTTTGATGATGGCGTTTGCAATATTCTCTTTGTGGGACGTCTTGAACCAAGGAAAGGACTTACATCGCTTCTTAGGGCTTTATCACTCATAAAAAAGTACAGCTCAAAGAAACATCGTCTGATAGTTGTTGGCAACGGCATCCTGACCAATTTCTATAAGCAGAAGATTTCGCCGGACTGTTTGGAGAGGGTCTGTTTTGTTGGTGATGTTTCATTTGAAGAGTTACCAAAGTACTACAATACGGCGCACATTTTCTGTTCACCTGCAACAGACCGTGAAAGTTTCGGCATCGTTCTTATAGAAGCGATGGCTTCTGGCACACCGATAGTGGCTGCAAATAATGAGGGCTACAGCCGAGTAATAAGAAATGACCAGAATGGTGTGCTGGTAGACCCTGAAAATCCTGATGCACTGGCAAGGGGGCTGGCAAGACTCATAGACTCCAGGACACAGAGAGAAAAATTGGCCAAACAGGGATCATTTGACTGTAAGGAGTACTGCTGGTCCAACATTGTAGACCGATTAGAGAGAAACTACAGCCTTGCTTGCACAAACAGTTGTGAGAAAAACAACAGTTCAGCAAATGAACTTTTCGCCAACCTGCGGAGAAAAATTGCATTCAGATAATGTTGTCGGATTGTTTAAACTCGTTCTGCTCAGGGGAATGTTTTTATCTGCCGTTTTACCTCTTTGGCTTCGATATGTCTTCTCCGACCTGCTCTCCCTCGTTGCACTGATTATCTGCAAAGATAAAAGAATAGCTGTTTATGATAACCTCTCGCTCATACTGAATAATCCAACCATTAGCGATGTGTGGAGAGTTTTCAGCGAGTATGGAAGATACTGGGCAGATCTTCCCGATATGTATAAATCCATACTCACTGCACCAAAGACCTACAGTGGCGATCCGTTTCCTCCACCAGACCTTAACTTTCTTGGGCTCACCTTTCATCTGGGTAATTTCGAGGTGTTCGGAACGCTTATACACTTACAATTCAACAGAAAGTTAAATGTGGTTGCTGAAAGGCTTAAACCCGACAGGCTCAGCAATTACTTTAAAACCAAAAGATCTCTCTACCATATCAACACTATAACTCATGATGATATGCGTGCAGTTATAAAAACCCTCAAGCGGGGAAACGGCCTGGGGATACTGTGTGACAGGGTTATATCCGGCAAAGGGGTTGAGGCTACGCTTTTCGGCAAAAAAACCACCATGCCCCTTAATCTTGTGGAGTATGCTTTAAGGGAAAATATTCCTGTGTACATATCATATTGTATAAAGGAGGGCAAAGAGCTGAAAATCTTCTGCAAAAAGCTGGATGACTCAGTTGATTTCAAAAAGGCGGTGAAAATTATAACTTCTACGCTAGAAAATGCAGTGAGGGAGTATCCGTATCAGTGGCATCTGCTTTCGCCGATTTGAGGAGGGGTGAGAGGGGAATTGGTGTTACGGATGCCGGTGCTGTTATGATTCAGGTCTGTCATTTCCACGGTCCCTGAGTACCAGCACTGCTGATACTGGTGTATCGGGGGGGGCACCTAACCTTAACTTCCAAAGAAACCGACATGTCATACATACATATCCTCAGGTGAAATGATTGTTCACTATGTGCAGAGAGTACCATTGATAGTGAGAAACGTTTATGCCAGCATAAAAATGGCTATGGTGTAAACCTTACTAAGAAAGATTGCCTGATGAGCTTGTCTACTTAGAAGCGTTCTAAAGGATTGATAAGGCTTTGATAGAGAGAAACAGGTTCAGAACTGGAACAGGCCTAAAAAAAAGGCAATATTTGCTGGTAATAGTGAGAATCTTAAGAAATTATCAAAAAGTATTTCAGAAAGAAACAGAAATTTACCTTGCAGTATATCTCCCTTCGATACGGCAGGAGGACCAGTCCACCCGAGGCTCTTCACTATGTATCTTTGGTTTCGGAGGGCAGATATCGTTGCAGCCTACTCCCGGTCCCTGAATACCAGCACTGCCGATGCTGTTGTATCGAGGAGCACAACTTCGTTTATTGCCCCGTAACCATTCTCTGAGCCAAAGCCAAATCAGCCAAAACCAAAGCCGCCATCGACTCCACAACCGGAACCGCTCTGTATACCACACACGGATCGTGTCTGCCTTTGGTCTGGAGTATCACTTCATTGCCCTGATAATCAACGGTTTTTTGGGGATGAGCAATGGTTGGAGTAGCTTTAAAGGCCACGCGGAAATGGATCGGTTCTCCGTTTGAAATCCCGCCCTGAATGCCACCGCTTCGGTTAGTGAGCGTGCCCAGTTCGGAGCCTTTCAGAACAAATTGGTCGTTGTGCTTTGAACCAGGCATTTTAGTTCCTTGAAACCCGGAGCCAATTTCGAACCCTTTGGTCGCGGGGATTGAGAGCATAGCATGCCCCAGAAGTGCTCCAAGTTTGTCAAAAACCGGTTCACCCCATCCTGCCGGCACATTCCGTACAACACAATTGACAACTCCGCCAAGGGAGTCTGATTTTTCTTTTGCAGCAAGCAGAACTCTTTCCATCTCTTTTGATGTTGCTGGCTCGGGGCAGCGTGTTGGATGGGCATCAACCATTGTACGGGTGATACTGTTCATATCGATGTCGGGTGCAGTTATTGTTCCTATCGAGTTAACCCATGCCACTATTTCCACACTGTAGAAGTGGGAGAGTATTTTTTCAGCGACTGCTCCCGCAGCAACTCTGGCAAGTGTTTCCCGCGCGCTTGCTCTTCCGCCTCCGCTTGATGCGGTGATGCCATACTTCTTTTTATAGGTATAATCTGCATGTGAAGGACGGGGGATGTCTGTTGTTGAGGAGTAGTCTTTGGGGCGCTGATCTTTATTGTATGCCAGCAGTGCTAACGGTGTTCCCAAAGTAGTACCGTTTTCGACTCCCGAAAGAATGGATATGGTGTCCTGCTCCTTGCGTGGAGAACTGAAAGCGCTTTGCCCGGGGCGTCTGCGGTCAAGCTGCACCTGGATATCGCCTTCGCTTAATGGCATAAGGGGAGGAACTCCGTCAAGAACAGCTCCCACAGCTTTTGAATGTGATTCCCCAAAAGTGGTCACACGCAGGAATTTTCCGAATGTATTTGACATTAATTAGTATCTCCTTGATTGTTGGTCTCTTCAAGCGAACAAAATTCAACGATCTTACTTGCGGATTCCAGGGCTGTGGACCCGTCATTTTCGATAACCAGATCACTGAGCTCTGAATAGATCGGGTCTCTGAATTGCCACTCCCGCAACAGTCCCGCTTCACCATCCTTTATGGAAGCCGGGATCCCTTTTTTTCTCATTCTCCCAAGGATTGTTTCAGGTGCTGCTTTAAGATAGATGATTGTACCTAGTTGTTTGAGTAACTTACGGTTATGGGGATCCACAGGAGCGTGTCCGCCGGTTGAGATGATGGTGAACTGGGCACCCTGAAGTTCTTGTATCGCCTGGTGTTCCAGTCTTACAAAAGCACTCTTGCCCACTTCGGAGAAGATCTCCCTGATGGTGAGTGTTCTGTGGTGATCCCTCTCAAAGAGTGTTTCAATTGCACGGTCAAGGTCCACATGTGGCAGTGAGGTGAGTTGTGAGAGAGTGTTGGCTGCGGTTGTTTTTCCGCTTGAGGCGAAGCCTATTAAGATGATATTCATGGTGAATTGGTCCGTTGCGGTTGTTTTTTTCTGTTTCATAAAGATAAAAAATGGGTGGCTGAAAGATTGGTTATAAATGTGATAAATGTCATTGCACTGGAAAGCTCCCCTCGATATACTGGTATAGAAAGAGTGTTGCCGGGAATAAGTTGGTAACTGGTGCGCTTTGTTCAGAGTCTGTTTTGTGGGCACAGGTTTTGGCTTTCTCCGGCAATTGAGTGCCAGAATGGTGAGGATACTTTCCCCCCTACCAGATGGTGGGCGGCAATGCCACTAGCCCAGATTTCGCACTTGTCAGAGTGAGGCTTTGATTCGCAACAACATATTTCTGCGAGGCACTACAAAAAATCAGGTTTGGGGTGGTATTTTAACTGTTGTTTTGACAGTTTTGCCCTGTTGAACAAAGCCTTCGGCAGTAAAACCACCAACCTCTCTCACCAAATATCTCTTCCCAGTATAGCAATTAAAAGGGCACGCAGGGTATAATTAACAATGGATCCACCCTTTGTCGATTATATCCGCCTCTCTGTAGGGCGATTTCTCACCGTAACACAAAGGAGGGTCATTATGACTCCACTGCGTGCCCGTTTCATTGCTCACCTTCACCTCAAAGGCTACTCTGATACAACTCAGAAGAATTATCTCGGGCCTCTCATCCAGTTTTCCCGCCACCTCAAAGCACGCTCCCTGTGACACCACTTTGCCACCACTCTTCTATAAGACGTTGTTCCCATTCAGCTGATTCAACGTCTGCTTGGACAATCAAGGCTTGACACCACCAATATGTACACTCACATAAGCGGTGATATGCTTACCCATGTAAATAGACCGCTTGAAACCCCTTCTCCGCAATCGATCAGATCAGAAATCGATCAGGCTAAACCCTTTTGTACTGCGCAACAAAAGAGTTATGTACTCTCTGCTCTTCCGTGCTGTTAAGGATACCCTCAACCAGCTTGCCGCTCAGGATAAGTGGCTCGCTGCAAAGATAGGCTTTACCGCAGTTTTGCATACCTGGGGACACCGCGCAAAAAATTATATCATAAACAGTCCCGTCTTCGGGACTGAACCACCTTACGCAGCAGAACGAAGTGACAGAATTTGATGGATCACCCTCATCTGCACTGTATTATTCCCGCCGG
>SKJJ01000202.1 GCA_007115975.1 Chitinispirillum sp. | reverse complement strand
TATCATAAGCTGCAAGGGAGTTGAAAAGAGTCAGCTGCAGAGGAGTATCATCACTATCGGTCTGCTTTACGGTGTTTTGGTAGTGAAGTTCTCCTGCGGACTGTTCAAGCTGAAGAGCTACAAGAAGTGTGTCTTCTCTGGTTTTTATGTGTTGATCGATGTTTTCTATTATATCGATCACTTTATTGTGGCTTTGGTTATGTGGTAAGCAAGACGGCTTTCGCAGAAATAGAGATGGAAACCACCAGCTTTATCCCCGACAGCTACGATGCAATGGTTCAGATACTGAAGATAAAAAACAACTCATCACAATCAAAAAAACTCAAACTGTATAATGTTAATCCGGTCAATATCGGTGATGCAAATGAGATTCAGTTCTACGGCTACAACACACTTACTCTGGGCGGAGCGATAATAGACAGGGAGATACAAGGAATTGTGTGGAGAACCAACTATGGAATCCCTTTTTCTGATGACAATTCAAAGATCAAGGATATGTTTGGAAAAGTAGGGGTGCATACCACCTCACTTGAAAACAGCAGTTTCTCAACAAAATATGAGGATTTTGTGGGTCACTACACACGAACTATGGCAAATCCTGAAGCAGTTGAAGAGGGGAGTGCGCTTAAAAACCAGGATGCTCAGGAGCTGACTTCATCACTCTCAGCTATTCACAATGAACTGCTGCTGTCTGCCGGTGAAGAAAAAGAGGTCATAGTTGTCTTTGCTGCTTCAAGTACTGAAGATTACTACTGCAAGGACAAAAAAGAGCTGAAAAAATTTCTGGCACAGGTGCTTGAACCCGCCAATGCGTGGGAAATGTTCGAAACAGTTAAAAAAGAGTGGCATAAAGAGCTTGATAAGTTGCAGATATCTGTACCAAAAGAACCATCTCTGACCCCCGGTTTTAAATGGCTTCAGTACCAGTGTGCAATGGTTGCTCTTCTTAACAGAATGAAATCCCGGTACCATTGAGGTTTTGAATACGGATATGGTTTCAGAGATATCCTTCAGGATCTTCTTGCCCTTTTGCCCTACGCCCCGCAGAGTGCAAAAGAGATGATTAAGTTTACTGCCAAACAGATGTTTTCTGATGGGTATACCTATCACAATTTCTTTGTTTCGGCTCCCGGAGAGAAGGGTTTCGTGACCTGTGATGATCCGCTTTGGCTGATATATGCTGTCTGTGAATACATAAAGGAAACAGGGGACATGGGTTTTCTGGATGAGATTGTCGAGTATGCTGATGAAAAGGAAGGGCATCCGGCGACAAAAGAATCCATACTCGAACACATGGAAATTGCCATTAAAAAGGTGTGGGATCAGTCAGATAACGGATTGCCCTATTTGCTTATGGCCGACTGGAACGATAATCCCTCCGGCCTTTTCTCTCACACCTCTACCATGGCTGCTCATCAGCTCTATAAAGCTCTTAACGATATGGTGGAGCTTCTTACAATCAAAGGGGCCGATGAGGATATGGTGGCTGATTACAGTGTAAAGGCAAAAATCGTTCAAAAGAGTGTTGAAGAGAGATGTATAGACAAAAAAGGATATTACATCAGGGCTAAAGCTGTCAGGGATGGTGATATTGAAGGACTTCTTAACAAATTTAAGCCCGGAATGTGCGGTCTTGATATGGAAGAGGTCAGAAAGGAACTCCAAACTGCCAAAAAGGATGGAAATCTAATTGATCTTGGCAGCTCCGAAACCGACGGCAATGTCTTTCTTTCTCCCATATCATGGTCAGGATTCTCCGGAATTGCCGATAAGGAGCGCTTCGATACATGTATGAAGGTGTGTGATGAAGTGCTTGATAATAAATACGGGGTCAGACTCTGTATCGGTGACAGCGCAATGGCTGAAGGCAAACTGCCCAAAGACTTTCAGGTATGGAAAAGAAACTGTGTGGGAAGAAAGGAAAACGGATCCAATTTCCGTCATCTTGAATCCTGGTACATCGCTTCTTTGGCAAAATTCGGGTACGGGGAAAAGGCCTGTGACCTGTTCCTTAAAACATTACCTTCCAACTGTTCAAAAGAGGACCCCTACAATTACAGTGCAGAAGGGTTTGTCTATCCGGAATACGTCGCCGGGCCAGACTCAAATGCCTATGGCAAGGCTGGTCACACACCACGGAATCTGAAAAATAAGTGCGGCGAAAAAAGAGGATTTAGCTGAAAACAGAGGTGGGGATTTATCTGGCTTTCAAGTCCTACAAAGTCACTACATTTTCAAAAAACCACTACATTTTTGGAGTGTTTTATAGTAGTTAAAAGGAGGTGACAGGGGAGACCAGGAAAGAAAAAAACCCTCAAAAGTGCCTTTTTTGGCTACTTTTAAGGGGTTTTAGTATGGTACCGCTACAGGGAATCGAACCCTGGCTTGATGGCTGAGAACCATCTGTCCTAACCACTAGACGATAGCGGCAAAGATTTGTCTCTATAAAAAAAATGGCTGGGGTGCAAGGATTCGAACCTCGATAGCTGGAACCAGAATCCAGAGTACTGCCATTGTACGACACCCCATCAAGAGTAATAAAAATACATGGTGAAAAGAATGGTGGCAAGTAAATTGATAATTCAAGGGCAGATTTAATAAAAAAATAAAAGATGCTGAAGGTGGGGGGGTACGGCAAAAACCACAGAAAAAGTATGCCTTCCTTGGCAATTACTTTCTTCTGTGAAATCAGGTATCTGTATTTGTCATACCCAGATCGTTGAGCATTTTATCGGCAAGTTTGTCTATAAACTCTTTGGAGTTATAGTATCCGCTTTCGATTTTTTCCCTCACCTCTTCTACCTTATCTTCTCGTATTTCTGGTATGGCAGCAAGAGAGGTGTTAATGCTTTCAATCTGAGCTTTTGTTTCATTAAGCCGCTGTCCTTTAGCGGAAAGCTCTGAACGGTCACCAGAGATCTTCTGAGTTGCTGAAGTCTTCTCGTTTTTTCGGGCACTTTCTACTTTCCTGAATTCGGCGCTTAATGGTTGAGAAAGTGAATTTATTCTCATTTTAGCTCACCACCCTTCTATTCCTACTCTTTATATCGGCACTTCAACAAAAAACTTTATATAAAAGTGCAAGAAACTTCTATAATAATATACTTTCCCGCAAACAACCAGAAAAAGCATCATTAACCGATCGAGCCAACCATGTCAAACATCGGCAAATACATCGCCACTAGAATTCCGCCGATTACTCCACCCATAATTACAATCATAACCGGTTCGATAATAGACGTAAGTGCATCAACTGCAGCATCAACCTCCTCTTCATAGAACGCAGACACTTTGTTTAGCATCTCAGAAAGATCCCCGGTCTTCTCTCCAACAGAGATCATATGTATAACCATAGGAGGAAAAACACCGGTTTCTTTAAGTGGCTCTGCTATGGTTTGGCCACCGGTTATTCGGTCCAGGGTTTTCTGGATACCCTTTTCAACAACTTTGTTACCGGATGTTTTTGCCGTTATGGAAAGAGCATCGATAATGGAAACGCCGCTTGTGAGCAGTGTTGAGAGAGTTTGGGTAAAACGGCTGACAGCACTTTTACGTTCCAGATCCCCTAAAAGGGGTACTCTTAGTTTCAGTGCATCAAGATACAGCCTGCCGTTTTCTGTTTTATAGTATGCAGAAAGCGCTATGAAAAATACAATCGCTGCAGCTACAATCAGTAGTATGTAATTCTGAAGAAAATCAGAAATGTCCATGACTATTCTTGTGGGAGTAGGGAGTCCACCCCCCATATCCACAAACATCTGGGCAAATGTTGGTACCACAAAGGTGAGCATGGCTGCGGTGGCTCCAACAGCAACAACCAGTACTATTACCGGATAGGTCATTGCACCTTTAATCTTCCGTTTCAGGGCTTCGGCTTTTTCCTGGTATTCGGCAAGTCGGTTAAGAACCGTGTCGAGATTACCGGAAGCTTCACCTGAAGCCACCATGTTACAGTAAAGGGTGCTGAATGCTTTTTGGTGCCTGCCCATGGAGTCTGCAAGTGTGCTTCCGCCCTGAATATCCATAGAAACCTGTTGAATGATTTTAGCCAGTGCTTTGTTTTCAGTCTGGTTGGCGAGAATGTCCAGACACTGCACAAGAGGCAGTCCGGCTGAAGCCATCGCTGCGAACTGCCGGGTAAATCTGGAGACATCCTTTAGTTTTATAGAATCGAGAAAGGAGAGATTTATTTCCTGACTTTTTTTCTTGATGCTTACCGGGCGAACTTTCTTTTTCCTCAACAGAGTGACAACCTCTTGTCTGCTTCCCGCCTGGATCTCTCCTTTAACCTGTTTGCCACCTATTGAAACACCTGTGTAACTGAAATTAGCCATTCATTTTCTCCTGTATGTGACGTTATGATTATTCAAAAATAGTAATCAGAATTCTCCGATTTGTTTGAGAAGATGTTCGGGATCAGGACTCTTGCCAATAGCGTCCCTTTTTGAGATCAGTCTTCTCTGGTAAAGACGTATCAGTTCACTGTTCATTGTCTGCATACCGTATTTTTGGCCGATCTCAAGAACTCCCGGCAGTTGATGTGTTTTGTCATCCCGTATAAGTGAGCGGACCGCCATTGTTGCGGTCATTATCTCACAGGCCATAACTCTTCCCCCACCGATTTTTGGAATAAGTGCCTGACAGACTATGCCCTCAAGAACCATTGAAAGCTGAGCGCGAACGGTGGCTTTCTGATCTGCTGGGAACACATCGATGATTCTGTTTACTGTCTGGGAGGCAGAGTTGGTGTGAAGGGTTGCGAGGGTTAAATGCCCGGTCTCGGCAATACTTAGCGCTGCCTGTATAGTCTCAAGGTCACGCATCTCACCAATGAGCACCACGTCCGGATCCTGGCGAAGGGCAACCCTGAGCGCACTGGTAAAAGTGTTGGTGTCCTGATGTACTTCTCGCTGGTTGATTATACACCGTTTATGCTTATGGATAAACTCTATGGGGTCTTCGATTGTAAGGATATGCCCCTCACGCTCGGTGTTTATTTTGTCAACCATTGCTGCAAGCGTGGTACTCTTACCGCTTCCGGTTGGACCGGTTACAAGCACTAATCCGTTGGGTCGTTCTGTAAGTTTTGTGACCACTGGTGGCAAACCAAGCTCATCAATAGATTTGATCAGATAGGGTATTTGCCGTATAGCAACTGCAGTGCAACCGCGTTGAAGGTACACATTGGCCCTGAACCGGGACAGATTCTGCACGCCAAAAGAAAAATCAACCTCTTTATTCTGTTCAAACTGTTTGCGCTGCGCTTCGTTCATGATACTGTAGGCGAGTCTGATAACATCATCAGAGGTCAGCTTTTCGGCAGTCAGTGGTTTGAGCATGCCGTCTATTCGCAACAGTGGCGATGAGTTGGTGGTTAGATGTATATCGGAGGCGTTCAGTTCCAGCATTCGTTTAAGCATCTCATTCATCGTAATCATATAGCTCTGCATTCTCTTTCTTAAAAACGGGTTTCTATGATTTGATTAGGTACTTGCTCCCAGCACTTCTTCAACTGTCGTAAGGCCTTTTTTCATCTTTTCCAGGGCACATTGGCGCAGTGTCATCATGTTGTTTTTCACCGCAGCCTTTTGAATCACATCCGCACTGACTTTTTGGTTTATCAGGTTCTGAATTTCCAGTGTGACGGGAAGCACTTCGTACAGTCCGCAACGGCCCTTGAAACCGGTGTTGTTGCACTGTGAACACCCTTTGCCCTTATAGAGTTTAAGATCGTTGAGTTCGTGGTCCGGAAGATTTAAAAATGAGATATACTCATCTTTGGAACTATCTATCTGCTCTTTGCAGTTTGTGCAGATCAAACGTATCAGGCGCTGAGCAATTATCAGTCGTACCGATGAAGCTGCGAGAAAGGGATCGATTCCCATGTCAATAAGGCGGGTGAGAGTGGATGCGGAATCATTGGTGTGCAGTGTGCTGAGCACAAGATGGCCGGTGAGCGCTGCCTTTACTGCAATCTCTGCTGTCTCAAGGTCTCGTATTTCACCAACCATGATGATATCAGGATCCTGTCGTAAAAATGATCGCAGGGCACTGGCAAACGTAAGGCTGATCTCATGGTGCATGTTTACCTGATTTATGCCGTCGATGTTGTACTCCACCGGATCCTCGGCGGTCATGATATTCACATCCGGCCTGTTAAGTGAACTCAAGGCCGAATAGAGTGTGGTGGTCTTACCGCTACCGGTTGGTCCGGTCACCAGAATCATACCATAAGGGGCTGCAAGGGCACCCTTGAGCTGTTTTAAACCAAGTTGGGGAATACCAAAATCGGCCATGTTAAGCATCAGGTTAGAGGCATCCAGAATACGCATGACCACCTTCTCGCCAAAAATCGTTGGGATTGTTGAGACACGGATATCCACCGTTTTGGGTCCTGTTTTGATTTTTATGCGACCATCCTGAGGCAGCCGCCTCTCTGAAATATCAAGATCTGCCATGATCTTTATTCTTGAAATCACCGATGCTCTCAGCCGATAGGGCAGAGGAGACATCTCTATAAGCCTTCCGTCAAGACGATAGCGGAGCCGTAACACCCGCTGGTAGATCTCTATATGAATATCACTGGCATTTTTCCGCACTGCATCGAGTATAAGGTGGTTTACAAGTTTTACTACCGGTGCTTCCGAAATTTCCTTGGCAATATCCTCCGGTTCAGGATCTTTTTCACCCGGTACAATCTCAAACGATTCGGACTTGAGATCATTAAGTATTGTGTCAACACCACTCTCTGCGGCATAGTTGAGATTGATGGCATCCTGAATCTCTTTTGGGTTGGCGATAATGGGCTTTACAGAGCAGCCTGTCAAAAATTTTACTGCGTCAAGTATGAAGATGTTTTTGGGGTCACTGATGGCTACAACCAGCATCTTGTTCGTTTTATTGACAGGTATGAGTGTGTATTTCTGGGCGATGTCGTAAGGAACAAGGTTTACCACATCCGGATCGAACTCAAGATCCTTCAGGCTCATAACGCCCGCATTGAGCTGTTTGGCAAGAAAACTGGTGATTACATCTCCATCAATTATCGCTTTGGTGGCAATTAATGCCTCGCCAAGCATCACCCCGTGCACGGTCTGATACTTTAAACCGACCAGAAGTTGCTCTTTTGTAATCATCTCGTGTTCAACAAGGATTTCACCCAGTTTCTTAGCCATAAGCGATTTAATCAGCTCCTGTGTGTTCTTACATCGTAGTTATACGGGTCTAAATAAATACCAGACTCTATGCTTACCTATTATACAGTACTTGTTAAACAGAGTTCAAACAGTTTGTTGTTTTTCAAGGGTCTGGTTACCGGTTCTCTCTGAAAAAAACCTCGGTGCCATACAATAATATATAATAATCACATGGGTATTTAAAAATCAGCCCTTTTACGTGTGATTATTTCATTTTCTGCCAGAGTAAGGGGGAGATCAGTTTTGTAGTTGCAATCTGTTTCGGTTATCAGTTTTAAAATCAGCGCGCCATAGTTTTTTGCCCGGGCACAGAACATTACCAGCAGTTTCTCCCTTGCATACTGCCGGAATTATAAGAAACCGGGGGCGTAGTAACTCTCGGTACATCTCAATAGACCCGGTATCACAAGGGGTGATAAGTACATCGAGTGTCTCTTTGAACCTTGAGGGTAAAGCGGTTTCCGGCAGGTTAAAGTCCCTGTCGATAACCAAAATGGATACCCCTCCCACAATGATATGGGTTGCATTAGTGGAAGAATTGTGTGAAAAAGCAGCTACCCTTTGTACACGTAAGTGATCATCAATGATAGCGGCAGATATTTGTGGCTGTGGCCAGAGAGGAGATGAGACCGTTTTTTCTGAGTCATCACCTAAAATCACCCACTTTACCGGTATGTCCTTGAAATTGACCGCCGGGTCGTCAAAACCCATGGTGACAATTGTCAGGTCACCTCTTAGAGGTGAAAACAGGTGGCTTTGGTCGACATCGTAGCGTGGTTTTGATGGCATAAACAGTGTAGTTTGTGTCTTTTGGCGGTCTTTTCTGATAAAACTGACAACATAGTCACTGCCGTCGCCGGTAACGATAAGGTGTGAGCTGCTTATGAGCGGGTTGTTTTTACCCCGGTTGGCGTACCAGGTAACTGTTGCTGTGGCAAGCAGTAAAAAAAGTAATTTTACATAATAGCTACGGGTGAATCTGCTCGGGCTATAACTCAAAGAGCGACGGGTTCTGATCAGTTCGTAATGTTGCCTGTGGTTAAGAATCCTTGACTCCTGTGCTGAATGGATTTATTATAATTATAAAATACTACTTTCGTATACCTAGACAAATTAATGAGGAGCTGTTTTATGAATAGATGGTTTGTTGTGTCAACATGTCTTATAATCACCTCTTTGAGTGCGGAGGCTGCTGCAAGAAGTATTCCGGTAGATGAAACCAATCATTCATCCAACACTGAATCCGACAATAGGCAAGTTCCCGCGACTTTTCTTGATAGTTTAAACAGAGGCAACGAGGTATCGGTTTCAATCGATGCTCCAGAAGAGACTCAAAGGGTCAGCCCCCCCGTTGCTGCTATTAAAGAAAGCCGTGATGGAAACTTCAGAATTCAGATTGCAGCCTCCACTCAGATTGAATCCTTACGCAGTGAAAAAGAAAAGCTCAGGGATTCGACATCCTTACCGTTAGTAATTCTGTACGATAATCCCTTTTATAAACTTTTTGCAGGAAACTTCAGGACCCGATCCGATGCAGAGGGGAAATTGCCACAAATAAAAGAGCTGGGGCATGAAGATGCTTGGATAGTGAATACCGAATCACTTTCAGAATAACTTGTGTTCTGAGGAAGGCACTTGGTTATGTGTGAATCGATCACCAGCAATGTGGTCCGGTTCTCCCCGGGAGAATACCTGTTCAAGCAGGGGGATGCTACCAAAGATATTTATATACTGAACTCCGGTGAAGTCAGAATCTATAAATCTGAGGGATCTTCAAAGATCGAGTTAGCAAAAGCTGCTGCTGGAATGATCGTCGGGGAGATAGCATCTATTGACGGTGGGGTGCGAAGTGCTTCGGGTGTGGCTGTTACGCCGGTTGAGGCGTACTGTATAAATGGTCAGGATTTCGTATCTTTAACAAATAATATCCCGGAATGGCTCAAAAAAATTGCTGCTATCCTTGCAAAACGGCTGCGCGAAATTGATGAGAAGATCAGTTCAATTGCAGAAATTGACAAATGTGCTCAGGCGGGAGCGTTACTGTCACTGATTAGCTACAACTGCGATATCTGCAAGCCGTGTGGCCAGGGTTTTGAGATCAGTTTAAAGTTTCTGGAAAACGAAATGATGGATATTCTTAACCTTCAGTATTCTGAGACCTATGAGATATTACAGCAACTGAGGGCCAAAAAGGTTCTCAAAATTGAGCGCACAAGGGTCATTATCAACGATAAAGAGATGTTGAAGGGGTTTGCTGAGAAGGTCTTTGGAACTTCATTCCCAACACCTGTTACCTGATTGTCAACTGAAACACACCCTGTCTTGTACCCTAATGTCACTGATATCCCATAGTTAAAGAGGGCTGTTTCGGAGAGTTGGTGAGTGAAAAGAAGCCCAGAGTGGGTTGAAATCCACCTCTGGAAAAGATATGGTAGAATATGTTTTGTACCGGCTAAAGCCGGCTGTTTCGGTGAAATATCTTCTATCCTTCTCTCCATTTTCTATTTTATCTTACAAACAGATGTTTCCTCTTCAATTAATTAAACTGGACACAACTGCTTTAAAGTATATCAACATTAGTGTATGGCGCAGTTTTTCAAAGATCGGATATGGCATACCCTGTTCTCATCAACCCATACAAAAGCACTGTTTGTTTATGAATAAACTATTCGTCCTTATATCTCTTTTTCTGCTCTTCACTACCGGGGTATCCAGAACGGTAGTTACCGTTTTTCCTCTGGAAAACAGGTCTGATTATACACTCACAGACTGGCTTGCATATACTGTTCCTGAGCAGTTGTATCATACCTTCTTGATGGATGATGCCATTCAGGCCTGGGATCCCTCTTTCAAGAGTAAATTTGATCACACTGCAGAAATATTCCACAATGATTCGCTTTTACAACTTCACCGCCACCGATGGAGCTGGGATATTGCGATCGGTGGAAGGTACTCCGTAAAGGGTGACTCGCTTTTGCTGGTTCTAACAATGGTGGAGAATAGGGCAGATACCCTTTCGGTTAATCATAACCGTTACCGGGGAACAGTGGATGGTTTTTTTGCTTTCCTTGACGGTATTGTTTTTGACCTTCGTACCCGGTTGACACAAAGCCCCAACTTGGTCACTAAAACCAGCTCTGCTCAAAAACATCTCTCCACCTATAAAACCTATGCAATGGGATTTGGTTACGAAATGAGGGGAGAGCATGTGGCGGCAGCAAGCGCGTATCTGCGGGCACTGGAGATGACGCCATCCTTTTATAGAGCATCATTACGGCTTGGGAATCTATATGCCGATGCTGGCAGGATTGAAGCCGGTGTCGCTCATTTGCAAAAAGCACTTTCAGGATCTGCTGCCGATACCGTGTTCACCGCCCTCTCGGTTGGTGCACTTGCCCCTCGCCTGCCCGCATCCCAGGTCACACGAATCGCGCAGTCAAAAAGGGGCGTTCTGAATGCAACATCTGCAGGACTTCTGGCGCTGGGCAAGGCGTATCTGCAGACAGGTGAATATAGCCGCGCTGTTTCTGCTCTTACCCGCTCTGTTGCATCCGGGCCCGGCAGCCCCGAAGCGGAATTTATGCTGGGGTTTGCATATATTAAAAACAGGGATCACTCCACTGCTATTGAGATTGTTAATAGCCTGGTAAAACAGTTTCCCGATGATCCGGTGTACCTTTCGGTATTGGGGACGGTGTACAGGAGTGCCGAACGGTACATGGAATCCTCCCTTGTGCTTGAGGAGGTTCTGCAGACAGATCCGGAAAATGAAAGTGCGCTTATTGAACTTGCGCACACCTGGTTTCGTTTGGGGTGGTATGATAAAAGTGCCAGGTTACTGTCCCGTATATCAGATCCAGACAACTCCGGCAGGGTGCTCAATAATCTGGGGGTGATTGTATGGCACGCAGGCAGAGAGGATAGTGCCCTCACTCTTTTTCAACATGCGCTTGAATTTCCTCAAACGAGACAGGGCGCATTGAACAATCTGGGAAATGTCTACTATCACAGTGGCAACAGCAGAAGGGCCCTGTCCTATCTGAAACGAGCAGAAAAAAGCGCTGAGGTGAGTTTGGATATTCTTCACAATCTGGGCAGAGTCCACACATCAAGGGGAAATTACAAAAGGGCGCTTTCATATTACCAACAGGTACAAACAATCGCTCCCCGCAATATGGACATTTTGTCAGAAATTGCGCTCTTGTACAGCTTAAATGGTATGTACACAGAGGCTGCACGTTGTTATGCTCAGGTCATGGATGTACAGCCGTATAATCGTGATGTCCTAATAGAGCTGTTCAATGTACTGAAAAAATGCAACAAATGTAAAGATGCGGTACCCTATTTTGAGGAGTATCTTTTCAGGCTGCCTTTTGATATGGAGATCGCTGTTCTTATGGCTGATAACTACAGGTGCATGGGGTGGCATGAAGTCGCCGTTGTAAAGTATCAGGAGGTTATACGGCGGTTTCCGGATCATGTTAACGGGTATGCAGGGCTCGCCTTTTGTTATGTTGGGATGATTGAGGAGGGGAGTTTCAGAGAGGTCGATCGTACCATTCACACTTTTTTGCTCGCTATTGAACGGGACCAATCTGATCCAAGATTTCATTTTGAAATAGGAAATCTTTACATGTACCATAAACAATACCGGGAGCTTGCAGTGGATCATTGGCAAAAAGCCCTGGAGCTTGCTCCGGACAGGGAGCTGCGAGAGCTGATCACGATTAAAATCGGTGAAAACAGATGAGAAACAGTATCCGTGCTATGGACAATTTTAAATCAATAGTCTTGGGGGTTCTGTTGTTGATTTGTTCCCCTCGGGCGCAAGCAGACTCCTCTGAGAGTGCGCCGTCCTGGCTTGTCACCCAGCCGCCATCGGTGACCATAAAACCTCAGCACAAATATCATAACACACCCTTTCATGTGGTTCTCTCTTCTGGGCGGCAGGCCAGAATATGGTATTCAATGACTACTGCAGATTCGATGCGTCTGTATGAGAATCCGGTGTCACTTACAAGTAGGGGAAAATACCGGTTTTACTACTACGCAGAAGACCTCTTTGGAAACAGGTCTGCTCTGGACTCTGCTATCTTTGTTTTTGATGATATTATGCCGGCCATTACGCTCAATCCGCCTCCCGGGCGTTACCGGCAACGGGTGTCATTACAAATAAAGACCAGTAAACCATCCCGGCTCTTTCTTACCGAAGAGGGAAAAAGCAAACGCCCCCTGGAATATAATACAGTGGATATTACCTCCAGGCTCAAAGGCGTTATCGAAGCGTGTGATAGTGCTGGCAATTGCGCCAGCACATCTCTGATCGAATACGTTATCGACTCCCTTGTATTCAGCGCTCAACTCTCACCCCCCCAGGGAGTATATAACAGAGAATTATCGGTAAGTATAGGGGCTCCTGAAGGGATAACGATTTTTTACACCTTCAATCCTGCGGCACAGCAAGAGTGGTTTACTAAGTATACTGACGGGGTAGTAGTGGCACACGGGGTGCACGATTTAAGGTTTTTTGGAGAAGACCTCTCAGGAAACAGATCTGTTGTAAAAACCGCACGGTACATTATAGATACTATCGCCCCTGTTATACAGATCCGTTTACAGGAAGGCAGTGTGCATGACACTGTTACAATTGTTAGCAGTAAAGATGTGGCTATTTATTATACTCTTGATGAAACTATTCCTTCATCAGACAGCCCCCGTTACTCTTCACCTTTGATCATTAAGCGTGAGGGCAGAACTATACTTAAGGCAAAAGCGGTTGATCATGCCGGTAATGAATCGCCGTTGCAGAAACGTGATTACCACTATGACACCACCCCTCCACAGTTGGAGTTCTCAAGCGCAGGGGGGGTATTCGGTTCCCCGCAGCAGCTTTACATAACAACCGACAAACCATCGGTTGTCTACTACACTCTTGACGGAACAGAGCCAAATATGCGCTCACCAATCTACCGCGGGGAACAGGGAATAACTATCAGCAGGCACGCAAAGACCATTCTCAGGTGTCGGGCAATTGATAATGCCGGTAACTGGTCCAACGTTCATTCTCTGGAATTTGTAATAGACCAAACCCCACCGAAGGTCGATACCCGTATTGCAGAAAGCGATGCTGGTGAAGGTTTTTTGGTTTATCTTACCGTAAACAAAAACGCCACTATCTATTATGAAATTGAAGAGACGGGTACAGAGGGACCTTTGAGAACGATCTATAGATCACCTCTTTTACTGCGTTTTGGAGAGCAGCTTCGTTATATGGCTGTTGACAGTCTTGGGAACAGAAGCAGTATCAGGGTTCTTGATGAACTGGTTCGGCCGGTTGTCACTATTAGCCCCCGTGGAGGGCTGTTCAATAAAGATGTATCGGTTACGTTTGAAACGAATGTCCCCGGTGCGATTTACTACAGGGTTTCTCCCGATACCGTATTTGCTCTTTTTGATCAGAACATTACATTACGTGATGAAGGGGTGCATATAGTCCACTATTACAGTGAAAGTGCTAATGGTGCGCGCAGTCTTACAAACCATGAGCAATTTGTTATTGATAAAACTGCTCCTGTTGTTGATGTGAGCGTAAGAAAGCACGGTGAAGACAGTCTGCTTATCCTCTTTTCGGCAAACGAGAATGCTTCGATTATTTATACCCTTGATGGAACAGATCCACAGACAAGCAGAACGGTTTCCATGGCTGCAAACCGACTCAACCAGTCAAGTGATCGGGTTTTGACAAAAAGAAGCGATGATATGCAGCTCACTTTTTTTTCCGAGGATGCTGCAGGCAACAGAAGTATCGTATATAGCATGGATATCGGGCGGCCGCAGGTTATCCCCAGCGTGCCTTTTGGAGCACAACTGCTTTATAACAGAATCGTTTCAGTAGGGTTGAGCTCTTTTGATGATGCAACTATTTATTACCGTCGTGTGAGTGAAATATCGCAAGGTGATTTTACTATGTACAGCGATCCTATAACACTTATGGGTTCTGATACACTCATGGCTTATGCCATAGATGCCCTGGGATTCAGGGGCGAAACTGATACGTTCGTTTATAAAATAGATTTGCCGCCGTCTGCATATTTTGACGTTGAGTCAACGGTGGTCCATGAATATGAGCAGGTTTTGTTTGATGCATCAAAATCGATTGACCAGGAAACTCCCTCAGAAAAAATGATCTACAAGTGGGATTTTCATGGCAATGGAACAATTGATACACTGTTACATGGAGTTGCTCTGGTGCTCTTTTCATACAATAAGCCCGGCATTTATAATCCTTTTTTAACTGTTGTGGATGAAAATGACGGCGTGGCTACCTATTCGTTAAAAATCAAAGTCCTCAAAAACTGTCCAGAGGGCATGAGAGCGGTGTTGAGGAGTGATGGGACTAGTTTCTGCATTGATGAATACGAGTGGCCCAATGTAAGAGCAAAGAGACCGCTTGCTAATGTGAGCTGGACAGAGGCTGCGGTTATCTGTCTTGATGCAGGTAAAAGACTCTGTACGGGTGATGAGTGGATTGCCGCATGCAGAGGTAGCGGTGATAACCGGTACCCCTACGGACAACAGTTCCAGAGTGAGAGTTGTCCGGTAGGGACAAGGAGAGTCTTGAAATCCGGAGATTTCAGCGATTGCCAGGCCGGTGGGGTTTTTGACATGACTGGAAATCTTTGGGAGTGGGTAGATAACAGAGAGCAACGATACCCGTTAATGATGGGTGGAGGCTTTAAGTCTGGACCGGAAGCACACTGTGAAGCCGCAAGCAGAGCAAATCCGGCAACAAAAGCCGATGATGTAGGGTTTAGGTGCTGCAAATGAGACACCCGTTTGATCAACAGTGCAAGAGTCTGTACTCTATAAAAATTTTTCTTTGTAGTATAGTTTTTCTGTTTAGCTATTCTCTGGCTGTCTATGCATCGGTGAGCGAACCGCAGTGGATTATGGAGCAAGCGTTTAAGCACAGGGAACTGTTCATCCCGCAACACGAGATCTTCTACCCCCAGGAGATAAACGGTGCACTTGAAAAATACCGGCTGGAAGATTATCGCAGTGCTGCTTTGATTATAGAACGGTACCTTGAACTCGCGTTACCAGATGGAAGATATGATTTTGCCAAGTTTTTCCTTGCTGAATGTTACAGGATGCTTGGACTTAACAGTCTTGCTCTTGAAAATTATCAGGAGGTGGTTGACCGTTTTGCGCATGGTCAATACGCCCCAGCGGCATATCTGCGGCTTTTTCAGGTAGCTGTTAAGAATAATGATCTCCAGCGATCTGCTGAGATTGCAGCGGTGTTTGAAGATCGCTTTACTAATCATCCCCTCTACAACTCATCACTCTATCTCTATGGGATAATGTTAACCCGTCTGGATAAGTTTGAGCAGGCACTGATCCAGTTTTCAAAAATTGATAGAAAATCCACCTGGCATATGCAGGCTCAGGTCATGGCGGCTTATATTCATGCACATAGTGGCAACAGTGAAAGTGCGCTGATCTTGCTTGAATATGTCAGAAGAAATTCCGAAATAAGGGAGGTCGCAGCTGAAGCAACACTGATGATCGGCGATGTCTATTTTCAACTGCAGAACTATTCGGTAGCGCTTGATTTTTATAGCAGAGTTCGCGGCACTATCAGACAAAAGCAGGTTGGAAATCTTAAAGTGGCACGGACCCACCTGTACCTCCAGGAGTACCGTGAAGCGATAAAACTGGCACGGAGATTTCTTCGCCGAAATGCAGTGAGTGATTTTGTTATAGAGATGAACGCCATTCTTCACAAAGCATACCAGGGTGCAGGGTATGGGAAAAAGGCTGATCTGCTGGGTTTGAGGCTCCATAATCAGAAGAGAAACCTGCGGCTGAAACTTGAGATATATGATGAACTAGATCATCTCTGGGAATTAAAGTTCTATTGCAGGAGCAACCCCCAC
The DNA here is from genome assembly GCA_007115975.1 of Chitinispirillum sp. Lineage (GTDB taxonomy): Bacteria > Fibrobacterota > Chitinivibrionia > Chitinivibrionales > Chitinispirillaceae > Chitinispirillum. The sequence continues at coordinate 4,409 of SKJJ01000202.1, read as the reverse complement.
TGTTTTTCAGATATAAAAACAATCGACAGTTTAACGGAAAAAGTTACGTCGTTGATGGCCTACACAGAGCCCAAAACCACCATTGAAAACGGCTCGGATCCCCGGAGACGGTTTGCCATGATGCTGATCCGTGAAAGAGAGCAGCTGCAAAAGAGACTTTCAGAGAAAACCGGGAGATTCAATAGTGCTGGCAGTGCACAAGATCGTCGGGTTATCGGTCAGGCTATCGATTCGCTCAAATATCGTATTGAAAATAACAAAGAGTGGTACGAAGTAGTAGTTGGCGGTAACGGTTACAACACCGATACTGCAACTTCAGTAATGCACGCTTCCCAAATCAAATACATCGACTGGGCATTTATTCAATACATGGATCTGATGGGTAGCTATGCTGAGTTGTATAGTCGTTCAGTTGGATCTCAGGATATGGAAGATTCACTTGCAGCGCTTCAGCAACGGATTCAATTCAGACGTTCACAGTTGGTGGATCACATCAACAGTACCATACGGACGTTTTCTGATGAGATGTTTGACCCCGGCTTGCTCTTCAGGTTGGCTGAGATGTATTACCATCGTGCTGCAGATAGATTTGGCGATGAGCTGCGCGCATACGAACACGCAATGGAGAGTGAAAAGTATCACACTGTTTCACCACAGTTTCCTGATTATGAGATGGATACTGTAATTGCTGTGTACAATAGAATAGTTACCGATTACCCCCAGAGTGACATGGTTGATGATGCTCTTTTTTTTAAAGCTCTGGCATTTACCAAAAGCGGTTCTGAAGAATTATCGGTACAGATGTTTTCAAAGCTCATAGAGAATTATCCTGAAAGTAAATTCTTCGTCGAGAGCAACATAAATGTAGGGCAGTACTATTTCAGAAACGCGCATACACTAACTGATGGCTTCAGGAAGGCTGAGGATGCATTTAGAAGGGTGCTGCCATTCCGGGGACATCCACAGTTTGTTGAGGCTGTGTACTATTTGGGTTGGTGCTTTTTTCTTCAGGACCGATTCGATGAGACAATCACGACATTCAAATTCCTTGTAGAGCAGACTGATCTGGATTTTGGTGCCGATTCCCAAAAAGAGGACATTGCACGCAATCCTTTGCTGCGCAATGAAGCAATCGATTACATTGCAATGAGCTTTGATGAAAAGGGAGATTTGGAGGAGGCGTTTAGTTTCCTCCATCTTATTGGCAATGCCAATTACGCCTCAAGGGTATTGCTACAAATAGGAGAATTGAGAGAAACTGATCTGGATTATGATACTGCCTTGGATATTTACAATAAAATATTGGAAAACTACCCGTTTGCTCTTACTGCAATCGATGCATCAGCGAGAATCATCGCCGTGCATGAACTGTTGGGTCGTACTACCATTTCCCTCAGTGCACGAAACGATTTTTTTGACCTTTACAGCAAAGGGTCAAACTGGTATAACCATTATCGAAGCCGTGATCCTCAGCAGATCATCAGGGCCGATTCGATGTCTGTTTCAGTGACACTGCGTGCTGCTGATAAATATTTCAAAATGGGGGAAAGTGTACGTGATCTGCAGATGTATCAGAGTGCAGCTGATCTGTATCTTAAAGTTTCAAGAATGTATCCTGAAATGAAAAGAGCTGCAGAAGCGCAGTGGAACGCCGCTGTTATTAATCAGAGCAAGTTGAACAAGCCCGCTGATGCAAGGGATATGTTTATCGATTTCAGCAGAAACACTCTTATGGATGAGGCGCAGAGAGAGTCTGCTGCCTACAATGCCGTGCTACTCTCTTTTCAACTCTACAACGAGCAGAACGACTCATTGGGGATGGCTGACCCAGTCTCTTTAATTGAGTACGCTGTAAAAAACTACGCTTTACTTTTTCCCGGAGCTGAGAATTATGACAGAATTTTCATGAACCTGGGAGGGGTATACTATAATGACAACAGGTACGAAAATGCTATCGGTACCTTTTCAAAGGTGATAGATATGGAACAGCGCTCCATATTGTACGAGGATGCATTGATCTTTACCGGGCGCAGTTATTTTGGTCTGGAAAGGTGGGATGATGCAATAGGGGTATTTCACAATGCACAGGAGCAGGCTCAGAGTCAGGCTAAAAGGGATGAGGCGTACAGAATGCTTCTCCAGTCACACTTTTTTAAAGCACAGCAAAAAATGTCACAGGGTGATTATGTGGAAGCTGCGGAGCTTTTTAGGGATCTCGATGACACCTATCCCGGAAGTGAATACGGTGATGTCGCACTTTTTAATGCTGCACAAGCTTATGAAAAGGCGTCTGATTATCAAAACGCAGCTCTGGGGTACCGTGAGCTTGCTAAGCGGTATCCGAATTCTGAACTGGCACTGGATGCTCTTTTTAATGCTGCGGTTGCATTTGAAAAAAGTGACCTGTACCAAGAGGCCGCACACACTTACAACCTGCTTATTGAATCCTATCCAAACTCTTTAAAAGCAAGGGATGCACTGTTTAATCTTGCACTCTGCTATGAACGGATGGGAGAAATGGAAAAAATGGTTGAGACAAATGAGCGTTTTGTTGCTCTCTACCCTGAAGAAAATGAAGTTGAAGCTCTGTTGTTCAGAACTGCAGATTATTTCTATACAACGCAAAAATATCAAAGAGCAATACGTGCGTTTGAAAACTATGTTGATCTTTACCCCAACAGCAGCTCCTCTGTTGAGGCGCTCTACAAAATGGCGCGGGCCTACCTGCAAAAGCGTGCTTATGAAGATGCTGAACGGTTCTTTCTACTATCTGAGGAAAAAAACAGAGCTCTTGAAAAAGCTGGTATCTCTGCTGATTACCTCTTTGCCTCCAAAGCCGCTATGGCCTTAGGAGACCTCAAACGAGAAATGATTATTGCTACAGAGTTCATTCTTCCCGAGGATACTATTCAGAGCACTTTAAAGAGGATGTCTGATAAACTTGGAGCGGCATCTGAGGCGTATCTGCGTGTTATACAGTATGGTAGTCCTGAAATGTTTAAAGCTGCTTTTAGGGTAGGGGAGCTCTTCACACTCCTCGCTGATTCCTGGCAACTGCAGCAGAGATCTCAGACCGACTCGCTCAGTTTGGCAGTTTCTGAGCATGAAATATCCATAGTGACTGCAACACTGCTTAAAAACAGCGTGAATGCACTGTCGGGGGCTCTCGATTTGGGACGCTCGGTGGATGAAATAACTGACCAGAAAACCGAATGGACGCAAAAGGCCGGACAGTCAATACAGCTAAATATTCTCAATGCAGGAGCCGCACTTTTTAATGCTGTTTCGGTGATGAAAAATGCACCTGTACCTCAGGATATCACAGCCCAACCCCTTCATTACGCACAATATCTCAGAAGTATTCTTGAAACGGTTGAGCCGCTTAAAGTCCAGACCAGAGATCACTATCTTGAATCCATCGAGCTGCTCCAAAACTTTGACATGGAGAGTTCAGAAACCTTTGAGCAGTGTCTCAAACAATTTGCTAGAGTGAATTTTTTAATCGGGGCCAGCTATAACCGTCTGGCAATACATGTGCAAAACCATGCGAATAATTTTTCTGACAGGTACAGTGCTCCGGAATTTGAGGAACTACTGTTCCAGATCGATGATATCGCTTTTGAGCTGGTTGACAGAGCTATCTCTGCCCACGAAGAAGGACTACGAAACCTGGATGCAATGAATCTTCAGAGTACAGAGCCCTACCGATCAATTCTTGAGGAGCTCTCTGTGCTCGATCCCGTGCAGTATGGCTCTTCGCTGGAAACCGTAACGATCAGAACCGATGATAACTGGTTGTTCAGAACAGATTATATTGAAAACTGGTTTCTAAAACCGATTGACGATGGCTGGGATACTGTCGTTGTCGACACAGCGACCCACAAAGTCCGATTCTCATCAGATAGCACTCTCTTTGTTAATGCCGACGTTTCCGATACGGGTCTGTATCTGTACAGAAATGCAGAAATTTCCGGCAGACCCATACAGGGAACGATCAGTATATCCGCAACTGTAGGTTACCGTGTGTATCTAAATGGCTCTTTGCTTCTACAAAAAGAGAGCGTGCAATCAGAACAGACGGAATCTCTTGAGGGTATTGATGCTCTTTTGAAAAAGGGAACAAACCATATTGCGGTGACGCTTGATTCTTCGGAGAGTGTCGCAGAAGTGACAGTGGAGATGGTGATTCTGGTTGACATGACTGAGCGGGAGTGATTGAATAATTGAAACTTGATGAGCTTGATCGTTGAGTTCTCTATTATCTGATAAAGCAACAACTTTTCTGTATATTCGACATTAAGCAGTTCCCATTATGTTTACATTTTGAGATACACTCTTCCGGTTTCCCACTCTTCGGATATTTCAGATAGCAATGCAGATACGAGCCTTAGGATCGAATCAGTATTCGG
>SKJJ01000149.1 GCA_007115975.1 Chitinispirillum sp. | reverse complement strand
TCTGACATGTAATCTCCCTTAAAAAGGTTTGCCTTCTTAATGCTTACTTTTCAATATCAAGGATTATTTGGTTTATTGAATCCTGCATCTGTTTCCAAAGTTGGTGATTGTCTCTTATTTTTCCCAGATACGTCAGTGCCTGTTCGGTGCTTACACCTGTAAGGACTTGAAGCTCTCGGAATTGTTCTGCCTTATCGTTCTCACTTGAAACAGTTCGCTGATTAAGGATCATCACCCCGGTGAAAAACTGTGCATATGACGGGGTAACCGAAGATGCCCCGCAGAGCGCAAAAAGAAAGAGTATCACCAGATTTATTCTGCAACACACCACCATTCCCTGACCTCCAATACAGAAGAGCACGATTAAAAATGGTGACTGCAGAAGAGCGTGTCAAGAGCAACAGGAATTCAGGTACTTTTTAAATGCCTATCCAAATCGATCACTATTACCATCTGTTAATTAATCGATATCAAAGCCACGGTGATTTTAGCCGACTTTCTTGTCAACGCATTTGTATTTTCTCTTAAATACTATTAGCAGTACGAAGCTACCAATCATATATATTTTTCACTATAACGTTTTTTAAAATATAAGGGCCCGTTATGAGTGATTCATCTCAACCACAACCACCAAATCATCAATCTCCGGCACCAGTACCCCCTTCACCGCCATCACCGGGAAAAATGGAGCGAATGCCACTACCAGGAGACAAGATCGGACCCAATCACATTCTTCAAACCATTGGAGAAGGTGGTAGTGCCTGTGTGTACAGAGTGTGGCATGAAGGTCTTGAGGTTGTGCGTGCAGTAAAGGTTCTTAAACAGGATAATACAAAACACACCAGAGACCGTTTTCTTACGGAAGCCAAGATACTTGCCGATATCCATCACCCCAACATCATCGAAATCCACCATATTGGCTATCTGGGACAGAAGGTCCCGTTTCTGGAACTCGAATATATCGATGGACTCTCAGTGAAAGCACTCATAAGGCAATATGGGAATCTTCCGCTTCCTGTAGCTCTCTCGGTGACCTATTTTGTCTGCCAAGCGCTCCAGTATGCCCATACCAAAGACTACACACTTTATGGCAAAGTATACAAAGGCCTGATCCACCGGGATGTAAAACCGGAAAACATCCTTATCTCTCTGAGCGGCATAGTAAAACTGATGGATTTTGGGATTGCACGCCCAAGTGAAGTGGGGTTAAAGAACACCGGGACACGAATCATGGGTACACTTGTTTACCTTAGCCCCGAGCAGCTCAACAGCGCCCCTCTTGATCACCGAAGTGACATTTTCTCACTTGGAACAGTATTATATGAGATGCTCACAGGAAAAAGGGCTTTTCCGCAAAAGACGCTCACCGAACTTCTGCAAAAAAAGACCGCAGGACAATACCGGCCGGTTGGGGAGCACAAAGTGCCCCTGCCCGAAGGGCTTGGAGAGGTTGTGGAAAGATGCATGGCCATGAATCCTGAAGAGAGGTTTGAAGACGCTGCAGAACTGAGCAGCGCACTATACAAAATTCTCAGACAGATCTCAGATAAAGCACCTCAGGATATTTTAAGCCTTTTTATGAAAGACCCCGCCTCAATCCCACACCAGTGGACAACTCTCGACAGAGAAGAGCAAAGGTGTAATGTTGTAGAACATGGGAACAAAGAGACGCCTGAGAAGAAACCAAAGAGATGGAAACTCTTCTAACCCACCTTTCGCACCTAATTGTGCTTTAACCTATCTATAATAGTCTATCACATCTTTTCTCATTTAAAAAAGGTGATTTGCCCATTGTAGAGTAGTTTAAGCATGAAATGACCTCGACGGGTACTACAAACGATTTTTTTTCCTATTAATTGGCTAACTTTAGCTGAACTCTTCATGTTGATTTACAGTGTTAGTTCTATTGTAAATATAATGCCAAAGATGGGCTAAGAGTTATCACGGTTCGCTCTGCTTCAAATACAGCTCCAGAATTTCAGCATCAGTTAAGTATACTTCACGACCGGAGAACTCTACTTGAGGGAAGAAAAAGTCTTCCGGATCAACCTGTTTATTATTTCTCCAGAGTTCATAATGAACATGAGGCCCGGTAGTTAACCCTGACAAACCGATTGTTCCAATAACGTCCCCCCTGCGCACACGCCGCCCCCTCCCTACCTGTACACTCCCAAGGTGAGCATAAACAGTCCGGAAACCATCCTGATGATTTATTGTGATACGACGACCCCAAACAGGATCGTTTTCTACCCTTGCCACCACTCCCGATGCAGTGGCAATAACCGGCGTACCTACTTGTGCGGCGAAATCAATTCCGTGGTGCATTTTCTGCTTTCCGGTAAAAGGGTCTCGTGCTTCACCAAATCGTCTGGTAATATGTGCATAATCGGGAATTGGCCAGCACACAGGAACGCGTTCAAATAAGTTTTGATCTTTAGAGAGTTCATAAATAAAAGAGTGGAGTATTTCAAACCTGCCCGAGAGATATTGTAGTAACAGCTCATGCTCAATCTCCAGGTACTCAGAATAGCCATCACCGTTATGTTCATCAACAAGAGCATCGTCTGGAAGACTGGCTACGGGGTGAATCATATCCCGCTTATTTTCAAGCTTTGTGACCTGTTCCCGTAATTTTCCCAAAAGGATAAGGGATGAGTCGATATTATCCGCCAGAAGCCTGTTCTGGCGGATAAGATTATTTCTGTGGTTTTGTTCTGCTATATCGAGACTAAGATCTGAAAAAGGGAAGAGAAGCCCCGCATAACCGATAACTACAAGAGATAGAAAAAGCAGACCAAGAAGCAGTTGAAGTCTCAGGGACTTAACCGATTTGGCCTGCGGCGGAACGATGAGAATAGTTTTTCTGCCTCTTTTTTTTCTCAAATTGAATTAACCTCTTCCTCTTCACTCTCCTGATCGTTAACAACTTCACTAATATCTTTTATCTTCTGGGCGATTACAGTTAATTCATCTTTAAGTGAAGATATATTCTCGACACTTTTTCTTATTACAAGGTCATCGGCAACCCCCGAACCCTTACCCTCATGAATCAACTCATACACCCTCTCACCAGCATCAATATAATTACGCTCAATCTTGCGCTTAGCCGACATCTCCTCAACCTTCAGCTTGCCGATCTTTGTGTACTCTTCAATCTTTTCCATAGACATAGCCGCGCCATCTTTAAGATTTTTTTTGATCTTTTCCCACATTGCATCCATCTCCATAATTACCTCCTCTATTAAGGGTTCACATTATCCTGAAGAGTTACAAATATATATACAACATCCCCATGATTTGAATCTATTGTTCTATTATAATTTGATTAGAGGCAGATGTCAAATACCCCCTTAAAAACGGAGCATTTTTCAGACCAAACGAGTTGTGCTCACCCCGGTTTTGCTTTTACCCCTCCCAATACAGCACTCCGGGGGTGAGTAAGAGAGTTAAATGCCCTTACCTCATCTTTGAAGAGGTTTTGCCCCGTGCCCCGCATTTTAATACAGGCTTATTCTTCATTCGACAGCTCTGCTCATTATAATTTTGTACAACGGTTATTTTCAACCGCAAATGGCTGCATAAGAACACTGGGGGGGCTTTATGTTGCAGAGTAGTATGAAAACGTATCCTTGCTGCTGCTCCACTAACCAGAACAGTGGATCCTGAAATTCAATCCAAAAAAAACTCAGCACTTTCTTATGACCCCGACCATCTTTCCTGCAATCAGAATATCGCTGCCCTTTTCCACAATTATATCCTCATAGTCGGAATTTTCAGGTCTCAGTATAATTGTATCTTTTGAACGAATAAACCGTTTTAAAGTGGCCTCTCCATCCATTATGGCCACAACAACTTCCCCGTTTTGTGCGCTGTTTCGCTTTCGAACCACGACGATATCGTTGTGAAGAACCCCGATATCCTTCATGCTGTCGCCCTTTATCCGGAGTGCAAAAAGACCATCCCCCCTGAAAATCTCCTTATCTAGGGTGAGATACCCCTCAAGATTCTCGATAGCAGTGATGGGAGTTCCAGCCGCAACAGAACCAACAAGGGGAACTCCTTGATCAAACTCCTCCTGCTGAAGCGAAAAGGGGTCGTGTACTATTTCAAGCCCCCGCGCTCTGCCCTGGAGAATACGTATAAAGCCCTTTCGCTCGATAAGCCTAAGATGCTGCCGCACATTGTTTGCACTCTTGTAGCCAAGATTCTCTGCAATCTCCCGCACTGTAGGGGGAAATCCATTCTCTTCTCTGTACTGAATGATAAAGTGTAACACCCGGCTCTGTTCAGTGGTTAAAGGTGCGCCCATAATCAATCCCCTGAAAAACGTACATTTTGATCACTATCAAAAATAGCTGTAATCCACTGTACTGTTAAATTAAAACTTGCCGATCTTTCCAACTATAATCATTCGGCGCTGCGCCCCGCTTCCGCAGAATCCGCCCTTTATGGAAAATCGTCCGGAAAACAGATTCCTCTGATGAACAACCGGGTTCTTGACCGCAACAGTACCATTAATCCCGTTACCAGTGTTCAGGGTACTGAACAGGGGTAATGTCTGAAATGGTGCCTGCTCATCGTGTACCGCACTGTTTGGGAAATCTGAGATTGTGATCATTGTTACCGCTCCTGAAGTGATATGAGGGTGATTTTTCCATCTCTTTTAAATATACTGTTCATTTGAACAGTATGCAAGTTTTTTTCCATCAAGCGCACTTGCCCTGAAATATTAGGGCGAAATAATTGCTTTTACATTATTACGGGCTCTTTTCAAATCGTGCGGTAGTATCACGCCCGGATTGTTTCAGCGGGTAGTGATAAAAAGGGTAGAAAGACTCACAGCTCAAAAACAATAATGCATACTCACCACAGGTGCAGCAATATGAACAATCTATGTAAAAGCATTGAGGAAGCCCTTGTTCTGGCAGAAGGGGTAGTCTGCGCTCCAAGAGATTCATTCGTATTTCTGGATGAGAGTCTGAATATTATGCTCAGGAAGCCTTAACCAAAAGTGAAAACAGGCTTAAGATTCTCAATGAAAACCTTGAAGACCTTGTGATTCAGCGCACCGAACAGGTACAGGCGCGTTCAAAAGTTTTAACCCTTGCGGAGCAAAAAGAGCGCAGGCGGTTTTCTCAGATCCTCCACGAAAACCTTCAGCAGCTTCTTTTTGCCACAAAAATGCAGCTTGGACAGCATCTTGAGGAGCACGTTGAGGATCCTACCGTATCTGCAGATCATAAAGATGATATAATTGAGGCAATGCAGCTTATAAAAAAAGCCCTTGAGGTTACTAAGACCACCTCCATCGAGCTTAATCCCCCGGTTCTTAAAACTCAGGGGCTTGATGCCACCCTGCATTGGCTGGCTCACCATATGGGACAGAATTACGGCTTACATGTGGATCTGAAAACCGATTCAAGAATAAAAGAGATCAAAAATGACGTTCAGATTATGCTTGTACAGATGGTAAGGGAGTTGCTTGTAAATGTGGTCAGGCATACCGGGGTTATGGAGGCATCAATAGTAGCTGAGTGCAGGGACAAAAATGTCATTATAAAGGTAGAGGATCAGGGGCGTGGTTTTAAGGTTTCCGAAGCCAAAAAGATAATGGGAGGAGACACAACGTTGGGGCTTTTTAGTATTGAAGAGAGGCTTGGGCTTTTTGGAGGCAAATTTTTGATCGATTCACAACCGGGCAAGGGCACCTAATGCAGCATCTATCTGCCCGACGAGAGATGCTGATTCACTTTATAAATTTAACAGGCAACAAAATGAAAATCTATATCGTTGAAGATCACGATGACATGAGGTCCATCCTTAAGCGAACAATCAAAAGAAATGTCTCCTCAGCTCTGTTTGTCGGAAGAGAGTGAAACAGCAGAGGAGGCGTTTGAACAGATCCCAAAGCTCAGACCCGATATCATTCTGGTTGATATCTCCTTACCCGGGATGGATGGCTTAGAGCTGAACTGAGAGCCACTGACACTGCTACTCGTATCATTGTGGTTACCGGTCACGATCTGGATCTCTACCGGCAAAAAGCAATGGAGGCAGGGGCTGACGGCATCGTGTCAAAAGAGAACAGAAAAGGGTTGATTGAGTTGATCAGTGTTTTTTCTTAAATTCGGGATTCAAGGTTCAGGGTGAAAATAGTGCTGCGTTCCGCTCACCCTGCCTGTACTGACCCTGCCTGT
>SKJJ01000205.1 GCA_007115975.1 Chitinispirillum sp. | reverse complement strand
CGAAAGGGGATGGTATTGAGCGGACAGGGAAAAGGGACGATGAAAGAAGCGTTTCAGGTATTTATACGGGAGTTGAAGAACATGAACCGTTTATGAGGTGTCGTAAGAAGATTCAACAGTAGCAGAAAGCCGGGTTTGACAATTTTGTTTTGACATTGTCGTAATTCTTTAGAGTAACTGCTTGCGGTTTTTGTGTTTACAAAAGACTTTTGCAGGGAGAATAAATATTCCGTTTGCTTGGTGAATCACCCAATGCTCTCGCTTGTACAACCATTTTGAATTAAATACTGTAACCTCACCCAAGAGGTTTTCAGTAAAACATACTCTTCAAGCCCAAGTATCTGTTTTGTCGTAGAAAGGGTGGTAAGGTGTGCGACCTTGCTGCAGAATTCGATACTGAGTAGTGCAATATCCTATATACCCAAACAACTTTTCAGCCGGGGCATGATAGCACGTGCAGTCCATTAATCCTGACTAATGTTGGCATAAACAGAACAAAATACCCCTCTCATATACACCAGGTGCAAAAAGCGCTGTCAGAATGTATTTTTAGGCTTAATTTCCAAAGTTATCAGATAATTTACCAACCACCCCTTCTACTCAGGTGTTACGATGATATCAGCCTATACAGACCTCATAAAGAGCCGTGTCCCGCTACTATTCGATGGTGCGACCGGAACTGAAATCCAAAAAATGCAGCCCTCTTCCCGGGACTATGGTGATCATGCCGGATGCTGTGAATATCTGAATATTAGCCGCCCCGATATCATTGGCGCAATACATCGAAGCTATCTGGATGCAGGTGCAAATGTGGTGGAGACCAATACATTTGGTGGCAGCAGGCCCAAGCTCAAGGAGTTCGGGCTTGCGGACAGTGTTTATGAAATAAACAGGGCTGCAGCTGCGATCGCCCGCAGCTGCGTTGACTCATCAGGCGGCTCTTGCCATACATTTGTGTGCGGCTCCATCGGGCCCACCGGCTACCTCCCCTCATCGGCAGATAAAGAGCTCTCGGGTATCACGTTCGATGAACTGGTTGCTATTTTCACAGAGCAGGCTTCAGCCCTCATTGATGGGGGAGCTGATCTGCTTCTTGTTGAAACATCACAGGATCTGCTGGAGGTGAGGGCGGCAGTATATGGAATCAACCGTGTATTTGAAACGATCGGCCGAAGAGTTGCGCTGCAGATTCAGATCACCATGGATGCTGCAGGGCATATGCTTCTCGGCAGCGATATCCACTCATTTTTAGGCGCTGTTACTGCAATGGGAGTGGATGTGATCGGTTTTAACTGCAGCACCGGGCCGGATGAAATGGCACCACTGGTCAAAAAACTGGTTGAGCTCTCCCCACTGCCGGTCTCAGTGCTTCCAAATGCCGGATTGCCCTCCAATGTTGACGGAAAGGCTGTTTACTCCATGGGACCATCGGAATTTGCGGCCAAAGTCTCTTCCATGGTTACCGGACTAGGTGTTAGTGTGGCGGGAGGGTGTTGCGGTACAACCCCGGAACATATCAGTGCACTGGCGCAGAGGCTCAGGGGGCAAAAGGTTGGTGACCGCAACACTCCGCAGACCGTATGCTATCTCTCCACAGCAATTACGGGGCTTGATCTGGAGAGGGCTCCAAAACCGGTCATTATAGGGGAAAGACTCAACACTCAGGGGTCAAAAAAGACCAGAGCGTTTGCGATAGAGAACAATTACACTGAGCTTTACCAGATAGCACTCGAACAGCAACAACAGGGCAGCACCCTCCTTGATATCTGCATGGCTGCAAATGAGATTGAGGATGAAGCCGGTGCAATGATTGCTCTGGTTGACTGTCTCAAAGAGAGGATTACTGTTCCGTTCTGTATAGATACCACTGAGCCGCAGGTGATGCGATCGGTTTTAAGGAAAAGCCCCGGATCGGTGCTTCTCAACTCCATCAATCTCGAACACGGGGGTAAGAGAGCCCGTGAGGTGCTGGAGCTTGCACGTGATTTTGGCTGTCCGGTTGTGGCCCTCACCATTGATGATCAGGGGATGGCATCAACTGTCGAGCGCAAACTCCAGCTTGCAGAACAGTTAAGGGATCTTGCCTGCGGGGAGTTCAATCTGCCTGAGCACTATCTGTATGTTGATCCTCTTGTGTTTACACTTGCAACAGGGGATGAAGCTGCACGGGGCGCTGCTATTGAGAGCATTGAAGCACTCAGGGGTATTAAAGAGAGACTGCCCGGGATCCGGACTGTTATGGGAGTGAGCAATGTCTCTTTTGGACTGCGCCCCCCGGCCAGGCGTATTCTTAACAATCTGATGCTTCACTATGCAGTTGAGGCGGGGCTTGATGCGGCTATTTTCAATCCTCATCACCTTGACGATATTGCTGAATATGATCCAAAAATACGAGCAATTGCAGAAGATCTTATTTTTAACCGTAACGATGATGCACTGCAGATCTTTGTAAATCATTTCGAAAGTCTTAAAGCCGGCAAACAAAAAGGTACGCCGAAAGGTCCCAAAAAAGATCTGACTCCGCAAGAGCAACTGCATAACGCTGTGGTTCAAAGGGACCGCAGGGGGCTTAAGGAGATAATTGATTCTCTTCTGAAATCGGTCTGCGCACACGATATTCTCAACAAAATCCTTCTGCCCTCAATGAGTGAGGTGGGGGAGAAGATGGCAAGCGGCGAGATGATTCTTCCCTTTGTGCTTCAGGCAGCGGAAATTATGAAAGAGGCCGTGACCATTCTCCAGCCGCATCTCAAAGGTGCGGATTCATCGGTGAAGGGAAAGATGATTCTTGCAACTGTCTACGGGGATGTTCACGACATCGGAAAAAATCTGGTTGGCTCGATTCTCTCCAATCAGGGCTACGAAATAAAGGATCTGGGCAAACAGGTGCCGCTGGAACAGATTGTTAATTCCGTACGGGAGGAAAAACCCGATGCGGTGGGACTCTCAGCACTTCTTGTCACCACCTCAAAGGAGATGGCGGAGTGTGTGAAGGTTTTTGACCGGGAGGGGATAAAGGTACCGGTCATTATCGGTGGCGCGGCTGTAAATAGTGAGTATGCAGAGCGGATCTCAAAACTGGACAACGGTAAGGTATACGAAGGTGGGGTGTACTTTGCCCGTGATGCTTTTGAGGCGGTAAAGGTTTTGGAAAAAGTAAAGGATCCCGATGCGGCTTTTAATGGTGGAGAAAAGAAGAAAAAGGTCGCGCCTCAGTCGCAGGTAAAGGTGGACGCCGTTACTCACCAGGAGAAGGAGTACCTTGAACCCCCGTTTTACGGTACTGGAGAAGTTCTTGTATGGGAAGCGGAGTCGGTTCTGGATTCTTTGGATAAAAACAAGCTTTTCAAAGCGTGGTGGGGTGGTGGAAAACTGTCCAAAAGCTCTTATAAGAGTGCTGAAATCGAGGAGTTCATACCTGTTTATGACCGTCTTAAAAGAGAGATGATCGATGAAGAGCTCATTGATGCGCGCGGGTTTTATGGCTTTTTTCCGGTGTTTGCAGACAAGCAGGAGTTGGTGCTGCTGGATCCGGCAGATTTTCACTCTGAACTTGCCACGTTCACGTTTCCAAAGCCGCAGAGAACAGCCGCCATAACGGAGTATATTCGTCCTCTGGGAGATATAATTGCTGTTCAGGCGGTGACAATTGGCCCTCAGTTGGGTAATAAGTGCAGAGGACTTTTTTCAAAGGAGAATCGGTACAGTGATGGGTACTATCTCAATGCAATGGGTAACTATCTTGTTGAAACAGTTGCAGAGAAAATCACGGTGGAAATTCGCAGGGCACTCCTGATAGATCGTAACCGCGGCAAGCGCTACAGTTTTGGTTATAAGGGGATGCCCGGACTTGAGCAGCAGAAGGAGCTTTTTGAAATAGCTGCGGTGGGCGAGCGGCTTGGGATTGCGCTGACCTCTGGTTTTCAGATGGACCCTGAGCACTCGACTATGGCGATTTTTATTCATCATCCCGATGCAAAGTATGTGTGACAGAGGCTGAAAAAGTGGGAGGAACGGATGGGATTTAAACGCGACGGGGACAGCGGATCCAAAGCAGGTGTTTGCTCTCTGATATTCTTCACATGAGGAAACCAGCCTGATGGCTATGGGACGCAAAGGGTGCAAAGAGTTTCACGCTTAAAAGGGGAAAAAGCGAAAGAGTGATCTGTGTGACCTGCATTTCAATGTTGGCTCCAGGTCCGCCTGCGGTATTGAAGGGAACCTGAATACAAAGCAAACATTCCTATTTACCATATTTATAATTGAGACCGACTCTCGGTAATGTTGGGGAGTAATGGGTCGATTCCGATGCCGATTCCGACTCCGACCCCGAAGAGAAAGCGGGGACAGAGGTAACGTGTGCAGATCAACTCCTACCCCTCTCCCCTGGACACCGGACACTTTTTCACTCAATCTCCTCTACCCTTTGGGCAAGCAGCGGCTTAAGATGTCCGTACCGTGTGCTGCTGCGTTTTGAATCGATATCCGCAAACACTGCCTGAGCCTGTTTGAGACTAAGTCCTGTGGCATGGCATACACTCTCTGGGCTAAACCCGCTGTTTTTTGCATAAAGACACAGATCCATGTGATAATAGGGGAGGGAGAAATAGAACTCCTCCTGGGTCTGTTCCATGGGGTAGGTATCGGTGGTGGGCGTTTTTTCACTGATCTGCCTTGGCACTCCGAGATGTTCTGCGAGCTGATACACCTGTGTTTTGTAGAGATGGGCAATGGGCTTGAAATCAGCTGAGCCGTCACCGTTTTTCACAAAAAAACCCTGATCGTATTCAAGCCTGTTGGGACTTCCGGCAACAGCATAGTTGAGCCGGTCTGCGTGATAGTATTCGATCATCTTTCGGGAGCGCTGTTTGAAATTGGTGGCAGCCACCAGCTGCAGATATGCTTCGTGACTCATTCGCTCCTTGACCGTTGACCCATCGGGCATCTGTACCACCAGTTGGTAGACCCTGTAGCCCTCACCGACTTTAGGAAGCACTATTTTAAAGGGGCAACCAGGCTGAAATGATGGTACTACTGCCCGTATAGCTTCGTTTTGAAAGACATAGCACCCTGCGGCATCAAGAACAGGGGTAATGTTGTGCGTAACGGTCCGGATCCGGAGGTGATCGGCCATGATCTGCCCTAACGAGGAGGAGTCATGGCAGGAGTGGCGTTCGGGCATAAGAATTCCAAAAACCCGCTGCGGACCAAGAGCCCTGACACAGAGAGATGCAGTGACACTGCTGTCGATACCTCCCGAGAGCCCTATTACCACACCCCGTTTCTTCAACACGCCAATAAGACAGCTTTGAATAAAGGCACAGATCTGTTTTGTCTGGGTCTGGGCGTCTATTTCAAGATCACTCCGGGTTACCTTTATATCGGGGGAGGACCAGATTGGTGCCTGTGCTGATTGTTCTGTCATGACAAAAACCCTTTCTCGTCAAAGCTATTGATTCAATGATGCTGTTCCAGCTCTTTTCCTGCTGATAAATGTAACAATGCTGCTTACCGAATCGAGGTTTTCAGGAGTAAGCTCCCAGTCCTCAATGGCAATATTGAAGCTTTTCTGAATAAAACCTACCATCTCAAGAACTCCCGTTGAGTCAACGATGCCCTTCTCCTGAAACGAGTCCTCATCACCAAACGGTACCGAATTGGTACCCATGAGAAAATTGCTGTTGACAAAATCTATTATTGAGTTCCTGATCTCACTGTGGCTCTCCATAACGCGCTCCTTGTCTGTTTTTTTTGTGCCGGCCAAAGTTGTGTCTATAGCAGTTACATCTTTCAAATGACATGCCACAAATACCCCACGGGATTAAGAGTGGTAAATTGAGAAAAGCTGTTGTGCTTCAGGAGATAAGAAAACTGGCCTGGCTACCTTGCTTTTTAACCCTGGGTCGTTCTGAGAGCGGGTGAGATGTATCAGGGGGAGTGGTGGCGGCTGGTGGATTGATCACGATCACGAATTGGGTTCCCATTCGGACAGCAAACCTTGCGCAGGTATTGCAGATAGGGGCTGTTTTGCTGCTGCCAGGAGCGGATAATCGATTTTCCTGCAATTTTCATCAAAGAGGGCTGTAATTTCTGAGATGCAAGGCGCAAAAAGGGGGAGCTGTTTTTCCCTGCAGAGCCGAGAATTTTTTTTGCACCGCTTACAGTCCCTCTCAGTGCATTGCTGTAGTTATAGAATGAACTGAAACAGCGGAGCATCCCATTTTGCAGCGTAAGGGCCGACATCCGTGCAGGGTGAAACACCACGTGAAGCCCGTCGTAGTACTCCCAGTTTTTGTGCAGCAGCCTTCCCTGACGCTGATAATTGTCAAAAAGTTCGGTTCCAGGCAGGGGGGTAAGAACGTTGCACTGGAAATAGTCTATATTTGCAGTTTTTGCAAATTGGGAAGTGGCTTTGAAAATCCCGGGGGTATCGGGATCATTGCCAAGCATAAACATTGCATGTACCTGAATTCCTGCATTGCCCAGTATCGCAAGTGCCCGTTTGATATCCTGGAGGTTTTGGCTCTTTTTCATCTCAAGGAGACTCCTGGGGTTAATCGATTCAAGGCCGACGTACACCGTTGAGCACCCTGCAACAGCCATCTTTTTTACCAAATCGATATCCCTGGTGATATCGGTGCGTACCTGTGCTGTCCAGCTCAGATTAAAGCGGTACTTGATCATCCCGTCAACAATGACGTGGGTTCTGCGTCGATCGGCCGCAAAGTTATCATCAACAAAGAAAACAGAGCCGCTTTTAAAACGAAAAATCTCATCAAATACCCGCTCGGGGCTCTGTGCCCGGTAGCTGCGGCCAAACATTTTGGTGACCGAGCAGAAGTTGCAGGTGAAGGGACATCCCCTGGAGGTCATGACCGGCCAGTTGTTGAGGTCGCCCAGGCCTTGTACAAGCGAAAAGTCGGGGAGGGGCAGGGAGTCGAGATCTTCAACCTTTGGGGCTGTAATGATCTTCTCTTTGCCCGTCCCCTCAAGGACCTCCTTTAGCACCGTCTCCCCCTCACCACACACTACACAGTCAAATTCACCGCTTAGCTCCCGGGGAAGCATGCTTGGGTGAATGCCGCCAATAATGGCACGGGAGGGGAGCGCTGCTCGGTCTCTGAGGTTTTTGTACTGCCGGGCGATGGTTATACCCCTTTTTACCGTGGGGGTCATGCAGGTGAGACAGAGAGTGTCGGCACTGAGGAGTTCAGAGTCGCTGATGTGTCTTTCCAGAATATTTTCGTTTATAATGGTGGTTTTGTACCCAAACGATCTGGCTAAAGTACTCAGATAGAGGGGGCCAAGAAGGGGTATTTTCATGAATTTTGAGTAGACATTGAATTCAGATCCGGCAGGTTCGACAAAGAGAATGTGTTGTGGTGCCATAAATCCGGTCAGCTCCTTTTTGATGACCCTGAAATTTTCTGAGCAATGAGAGTACGACCAATATTGTTCTTAAGCCTGCAAACATTGTTCCTCTTCTGGTGCTGCCCCTCAATGGAACGGCTATTGCAGTCTCTTTGGTACGGGGATCAGATTCATGGCTGTTGCGCTAAGATGCTGTGGGGGACACTAAGAAAGCCTCCTGAGTCCCCCGCTGATAATGCTATTTGGCACAGAAATGCCAAGTCAACAGTATCAATATTCCTTCCAAAGGGCATTTTTGAAAGAGATTGCTCTTTGGAAGGACTATAGGAGGATTAGGGGGCTCTGAATTCCGGGGCATATCCACTCTGAAAAAAGAGAGGGCTTGTGAGCAAGGCAGATCATACAAATTGCAACGACAGCTCACTCTGGTATAAGGATGCGGTCATATATCAGGTGCATGTACGCGCTTTCAGGGACAGTAACCGTGATGGAATAGGGGATTTCAGGGGGGTAACCGAAAAACTGGACTACCTTCAGAGCCTGGGGGTTACCGCAATTTGGGTACTGCCGTTCTATCCCTCACCCATGCGTGATGACGGGTACGATATCTCCGACTATTTCAGTATCAATGGCGATTACGGGACACTAAGTGATTTTAAACTTCTCTTAAAAGCGGCTCATAAGCGGGATTTAAAGGTTATTGGGGAGCTTGTGCTCAACCACACCTCCATGGAGCATGAGTGGTTTAAAAAGGCCCGAAACGCCCCGGCAGGCTCAAAACTGCGTGATGTGTACGTATGGAGCGACACCGCCGAAAAGTACCGGGATGCACGGATCATATTCAGCGATTTTGAATTCTCAAACTGGACCTGGGATCACCAGGCGCAGGCGTACTACTGGCACCGTTTCTACTCCCATCAGCCCGATCTGAATTTCGATAACCCCCGCGTGCACCGAATGCTGCTTAAGGTCATAGATTATTGGTTTTCAATGGGGGTTGACGGTCTTCGGCTGGATGCGGTGCCCTATCTCTATGAACGGGAGGGGACCAACTGTGAAAACCTCCCCGAAACTCATCAGTTTTTAAAAAAGCTCAGGCAACATGTGGATAAGCACCACCAGGGAAAGATGCTCCTCTCGGAGGCAAATCAGTGGCCCGAGGATGCAGTTGCCTATTTTGGTGATGGTGATGAGTCGCACATGGCCTTTCATTTCCCCCTGATGCCCAGGATGTTCATGGCCATTCAGATGGAGGACAATTTTCCCATTATCGATATCCTCCGCTCAACTCCTGAAATTCCGCAAAACTGTCAGTGGGCGATATTTTTAAGAAACCACGATGAGCTCACCCTTGAGATGGTGACCGATGAGGAGCGGGACTATATGTACAGGGTGTATGCCCAGGACACCCGCGCAAAGATCAATCTGGGGATACGGCGCCGGCTTGCTCCGCTTTTGTCAAATGACCGGCGGAAAATAGAGCTGATGAACATTCTGCTTTTCTCTCTTCCGGGAACTCCCATTATCTACTACGGTGATGAGATCGGGATGGGGGATCACTACTACCTTGGTGATCGTAACGGTGTGCGTACCCCCATGCAGTGGGGGCCCGACCGCAATGCCGGTTTCTCTGAAGCCAACCCCCACCGTCTCTATCTGCCGATTATTATCGATCCTGAGTACCATTATGAGGCGGTAAATGTGGAGAATCAGGAGTCGAGCTACAACTCTCTTCTGTGGTGGATGAGAGGCGTAATAGCAATGAGAAAACGGTTCTGCTCCTTTTCAAGAGGTGCGATAAAAATAGTTCCCAACGACAATCCCAAGGTGTTGTCATTTGTAAGAGAGCACCAGGACGAAACCCTGTTTGTGGTGGTAAGTCTGTCCCGTTTTCCACAGGTGGTGCATACCGATATGCCTGAGTATGCCGGTTGCATTCCCGAGGAGGTGTTTGGGAGGAGTCACTATCCAATTATCAAGGAATCTCCCTATCTCTTGACTCTGGGGCCCTATGATTACTACTGGTTTTTACTTGTTAAGAGCCCTGAGACGGTAGGGGTAGAGGAGAGGGTGCGGGTAGTAACTGTTAAAAAACGGTGGGAAGAGGTGCTTGAGGGGGAATTGCGAGCAAATCTTGAGCACGAGGTGTTGCCTGAATATCTGAGGCGGTGCCGGTGGTTTGCGGGTAAAAACAGAAAAATAAACAGTGTGACAATTGTGGAGGATGCGCGGGTAACCAAGGGGTCGTGGGTCTGCAGGCTTACCATTCTCAAGGTCAGGTACAGTCAGGGGCCGGATGAGTACTATCATTTGCCGATCAGTTATGTTCCATGGTCGCTTACCGGGGGAATAGAGGAGGAGTATCCGCAGGTAATCATTGCAGATGTAAATGTTGACAGGGAGGAGGGACTGCTTTACGATGGAACCTATGATGAGAGGCTTCACGAGATTCTTTTCAAAACTATCTCAAACAGACGCAAGATAAAGGGGGTAACGGGGGATTTCAGCGGGGCTCCGTCAAAGGAGCTAAAGAATATTATTAAGGAGAAACAGGAGGTGATTCCATCAAGGGCGATGAAAGTGGAGCTTAGTAACTCTGCGATCCTTTTTGGAGAGCTGCTATTTCTTAAGCTTTACAGAAAAGTTGAAGAGGGGGTTAATCCTGAGCTTGAGATGTTACGGTTTCTTGGAGCAGATGTCGGATTCAGGAATATCCCCCCTTATGCCGGAGTGCTGGAGTACAAAACAGAGAACAGTGAGCCATTGACAATGGCAATAATGCAGGGGTATGTTGAAAACAGCGGCAGTGCCTGGACCTACTCTTCCGGGGTTGTCACAAAGTACTTTGAGCAGATCCTTGCCGACAGGGTAAGTCTGCCCAAACAGCCGGCAAAGTATCCGCCGTTAATGGATGCCGCCCTAGCGATGCCGGACTATTTAAGGGAGCTTGTGGGGGAGTTGTTTCTGGAGATGGTATCGCTTCTTGGTACCAGAACCGCAGAGCTTCACAAGGCACTCTCAGCCAAAAATGAGGAGGATGCGTTTGCCCCTGAGCCGTTTTCTCTTCTCTACCAGCGATCGGTTTATCAGTCGGTGCAGGGGCTTGTGCAGAAGACGTTCAGATTTGTTGAAAGGGAGACAAAGAAAATGTCTCCAAATATGAGAAGTGAAGTTGAGGATGTGCTGAAAATGGAGCGGCAGATTCTCACTGCTCTGAGGAAAATTACATCAGTAAAAATAACCTCCCGAAAAATTCGGATACATGGTGATTACCATCTTGGTCAGGTTCTTTTCACCGGAAAAGATTTTATCATAATGGATTTTGAAGGAGAGCCTTCACGTCCCCTGAGCGAGCGCAAACTCAAGCGCTCACCGTTCAGGGATGTTGCAGGAATGATCCGCTCCTTCCATTATGTCGCTTACAGTACCCTTTTTCTGGAGTCAACGTTCAGGGAAGAGGACATTCCCCTGCTTGAGACCTGGATAGAGCCATGGTATCATTATATAAGCGGCATTTTTCTTAACTCCTATCTGAAAAGTGCTGGTGATGCGCCTTATGTCCCTTCAGACCCCAAAGAGATCAGCATACTGCTCAAAACCTTTCTTCTGGAAAAGGCGGTCTATGAGATCGGTCATGAGATCTATAACCGCCCCGATTGGCTGATTGTCCCTGTACGGGGGATAAAGAGCATTATGGGGGATGCATCGATACCATAATTAACACGGTACGCTCCGCTCCTCCTGGTTGCACTGGTTGGACTGAGTTTATCCAAGTGGTTTCTTGTCGAAGGGTTCTTGTCCCCTTTTGGACATGGTGCAGGAACCCTTTGAATCCAGCGGACCTTCTTCCAGGGTGAGCAGGGCATGAAATCAGCGTATAGAAAGAGAGACGTTTTTTTTAACTTATCACCTATGCCCCAAATCCCCCGAACGTGGGGTTTTCCGGTGAGGGACGCCTGTGGTGTTTAGAAGTAGTGTATTACGACACAGTCTTTTCAATCCAGGACAGATAATCTATCATTCAGTGCCTGCCACACATATTCATACTGAATCAACTCCTGTTCAAGTCTTACTGCTTTTCCCATTCTTCCCTTGATCAGATCTTCATAAAGAGCGTTTTCCTGTTCACTAAGGTTGTCAAGCTTTGCGGTGAGAGCTGTTTTCTCCTCTACCCAGTGGTCCCTGTGGGCAGTAAGCGTTTGGTAATCCATAAGAAACGACTGGGTATCGGGAAAGAAAGTTCTGAACTGATTGAGGATGGCAAATCCATGGGTGTCGATATCCCCCCAGTACCATATTCGCTTTTGTCTGATCCAGTGTGCGTCTGCAAGGTAGTCGAAGCCGTACCCCCGCCCGAAGATCACCATTGCCCGTTTCAAGGGCGGAAAACAGAGTCCGTTGATATCGTTTTCTGTCACAAAAACCTCATCGGTATCGAGATCTAATGCACAGAACTGATCTGCAGGAAGAGCTATGTCGCTAAGTCCCACAATATACAGGGCCGGATCGAGAATCCTGAATCTGATAATCGGCTGTTTGGATAAAAAGCCATAACGCTGTTCGAAATTTTTCACTCCACTATACATTGTATCTATTTGGGAAGAATCAAGGAGGATATCAAGCCACTCTCCCAAGACTTTTTTATGTTTTTCGATGAACTTTGTATCAATCTGAGGAATGGATATCTGTCTTAAGTAAATAGCGGGTCTTGGATGATTCAAGATCCACTCTGTAACCCTAATCAGTCTGCTTAGGACGGGTGCAAGTTCCAAAAGTAAAAACGGCTTGTTGTAAACCCAGGTTGTAAGTTTCGGGAATCTATCCAGAAGTTCGCCAGAGGTAAGGGAAAAGAGGTCGCATGATTTTCTTTTGTTAATAAATTGGGCAACTTTTTCTGCGTCTTCAAACATGACCTTTACCGGAATTGAATTGCGGCCAACCTCACGGAAATTTATCTGGCTCCATTCTACGGTGTAAGGTGGTGCATCTGAACCTGTTCTGTAAAGTTTCGCCCACGCCATTGCTTTTCCGAAATTGTCACCGAGAGCTCTCCCTTGGGGATATTTAAGCGTAATCTCCAGGGGGTAGGGGAGTGCAGGGACGATACTATCCCGGAGAAAGTCTCCTCTGTTAAACCTTCGCAGCAGCAGTTTTTTGATAGTCGACGGCGTGGTCCACTCTGTGGATTTCTCCTTGTTCACAGTGCACTGGCCTCTTTTTCTGCAATGTACTCCTCAATGGTCAAATTGCGCAGCATTGATTCCCGTCCTTGGGGGCAGTACACAAATCCTACGGATGACACATAAGGCTCAATGATGTGAATCTTCTGCAGAGGGGTCACAATCAGAAGCTGCAGGTTGAGTCGTTTAAATAGTTCGAGTCCGAAACGTGCAGATTCATCGGAACCTCTCCCGAAAGCTTCGTCAATTACGACAAAACGAAAACTCCTTGAGCGGATCTCTCCCCACTCGAGTCCAAACTGATAGGCGAGACTTGCTGCGAGAACAGTGTAGGCCAGCTTTTCCTTTTGTCCGCCGGATTTACCACCCGAATCGGTGTAGTGTTCATACTCACTATGATCCTCCATGTAGCGCTCTGAGGCTGCGAAGGTGAACCAGTTTCGAACATCGGTGACTTTCAGGGTCCAGCGCTTATCCATATCGGTGCACCCTTCACGGCCACGAAACCGGTCGATAATCGATTTAACCTGAAGGAATTTGCCCTCTGCATACTGATCGGTCTCTGTACCGGTAAGTCCTCCTTCTGTGCAGGCTCTCAGAGCCATTCGAAAATCACGCACCTCGGTATCGGTGTTCTCCTGTGCTTCAAGAACAATGTAGCGACCCTTGTTGTACTCGATGCCGGTAAGTGACTGATTTATTCTTTCGATACGTTCCCGGATCTGCTGCCGTTCACGGTTAAGCTGCGACTGAAAGTTGGCGATCTCTCTGATGGTGTTTTCATTGAGTAACTCCTTGAACCGCTCCTCATACCTGGGGAGGTCATCAGCCTGGAGTTGTGAAAGCATTCCACGGAATTCAGGGCCCGATTGAATTGTGGCGTCAATCTCTGCGGTCTCTGCGATATTGTCACGGCGGTAATCCTGCATCGCCCGGATTATCTTTTCTGAAAGCGTTTTGAGTCTTTTGTCGTTGTTGTCAAATTTTTTCTGGAGGTATTCCCGGATTTCCGACTGCTTTTTATCACACGATTTCACGGTAAGCTTGTGTGTACCAAGAACCTGCTCACGAACAGTGTCCAGTTGATCGAACAGCGGCTGAACCGGTTGGTTGTTATCACTTCCCATCAACTCTTCACACTCTTCAAGCAGAAGATTTGCAGTGTTCTGTTTCTCTTCGTTTTTGGATCTTTCATCCTTTAGGGAGTCAAGAGCTGACTCGGAATCCACCAGTTCCAGAGTAAGTTGTTGGAGCTTTAGATTCAGTGCCTTCAGTACATCCGATGAATTTTCAAGTACCTGCCGCTCTTTTTCCAGGTCTACTATTCTGAGCGATAATGGTTTCCAGTCTATCTCTTCAAAACGCGTGAATGAATCGAGAACAACCAGATTCTCTTTGCGAATTCGCAGCTTTTTAAGCTTGCCCTGCAGTTTGCTTATATCTGCCGCACACTCCTGAATTTCAGTTTCAAGACCAAGCCTCTGCTTGTCAAGAGCTTTGAGTTTTTCTTTGTTGTCCCACCCCAATATATACCGGCTTCTGTCGCTGAGATTGAACCGGTCATCCTTTTCGTGGCGGTTTGCGGTGCCCTTTATCTGGCCTGATACGGTAAGGGCCTGTTTCTCTTTGCGAAACTGTTCAATTGATAAACAGCACACGTAATCAAATCTTTTGGTAAGTGCATCATCAAGCCAGCCGTAAAATTCACTATCGGGTTTGATCGAGAGCTTTCTGACCAGTGAATCGGGGTGTAAACTGTTTGATCCCTTGTTCTGACGGGAAAGGGTGCGAAAGTAGACAAGTCGTCCCCTGAGATGAGTTGCATCCACCCAGGATGAAACCTCTTTATAGAGCCGGTCGGGAACAAGTAAAGAGATGGAAAAATTGTGCAGTAACCGTTCGATCGCACCCTCCCACTCGCTGTCTTGGGCTCTTACCTGTAGAAGTTCACCTGCAAACGGCAGATCCCTCTCACTGATATTGAGAGCCGCGCACAACTCCTCTCTGATTCTGATCTGATGAGAGTCGATATTACTGCGGCGCTTGCGTAACGAATCAATCTCCTTAGCTAGTTTGCTGTGCTCATCCCGAAGACGTGCCATCTGCACACTCTTTTCAGTGCGGCTATTATCCAGTTGTGCGGTTTCAATATCATTACTCTCCACCCCTTCACCGATACACTCACGGTTTGAAAGGAACGATTCAAGAGTTTCGGCTCGCTCAAAGGAGAGCTGTTCCGCGATGGTGTTGTACTGATTAAGTTTTTGTACTCTTTTCTCCTTTGCCGACTCCAGCTCTATTATTTCTATTTTGAGCCGCTCCAGGCGGTCTCCGCCATTTTCTGCTATTGCCTGTTTGAGGTCATCACGCTCACCCCGTTTCTGGTTTATAACTTGTTTGGTCTGATCAATTTTGCCATCCAGTTTGATGTGCCTGTTGTGAAGTTCTTTTAATTCCAGCTCAAGAAGGTTGCTTTTCAGCCGGGCAAAGTAGGGCTTAAGAGTGTCACGCAGCAGCCGGTAGTTTTCGCATTTTCTTGATGTGTTTTCGTAGTTATCAAGATCGTTGGTTATTGGTTTGAGCCTCTCGATCTGGAGTTTTGCTTTGAGTATGGCTTCATGTGCGCGGTTCAGGTCATCGAAATGGGTGATCTGTGCGGCAATCCGCGAGTCCACTTCAAAGGGTTCAAGCATGTGCATGCGGACAAAATCGGTGAGATTGCCCACCGATTTCATGGATACGGTCTGATGAAACAGCTCCAGAGCCTGTTGGTTTTCAATACCAAAGCGACGGCGAAACGATGATGCATAGGGGGGGAAACTGTCGTAGACATTATCCACTTCGGGGAGTGCCTTCAATCTTTTCCTGAGACTCTTGATGTCGGAGCCGAAGTTTGCAAAGTGTTCTGCAATGTGGAGTTCACAATCGGCGATCACAAAAAAACGATTGGGTTGGCCGGTGGGATCCTTCTGCCAAAATACCTGAGCAAGCGTAACAGTCTGGAGGTATCCGGGGTTAGTAAATGTACCAAGAATAACCGAGTAGCTGTTTTGATCGCGCAGAGCAATTGGTTTTGCACCAACACCACTCTCATTTCGCTCTGTTTTATAGAATCCGTTTACGTATGATCGCAGCGAGCGTTCTTTTGTGTCTGCCCCGGCTGCTTTGTTGTAGCTTATCCGGTGTGCCGGTACAAGCAGAGTAGTGATTGCATCGACAATGGTAGATTTCCCCGACCCTATATCACCTGTCAGGAGTCCGTTTTTACCTTCAAGCGAAAGGGTCCATACCTTCTGGTCAAAAGTACCCCAGTTATAGACCTCTGCGCTGCTCAATCTGAATCCCGCCAGTGCATCGCTGTCATCAAAACTGAAAAAGATCTGATCATCCATCCTCTGCAACCCTTTCGTCCACCGCCAGCAGATACTCTTTTATTCGCCCATCGAATTCATTGAGCCACTGAGCATCTATAAATACTATTATAATCCTGCGTACCTCTATTTTGTCTTTATCCGTGCGCAGAAAACGGATAAAGCCCATATCTGCAATTTTTTTCAGGTGTGACTCCACCTGATTTACAATTTTAACTTCATTGGTACCCGAGGGGAGAAAGGTGGTGATCATCTCAACCATATCTTCTATATTTAAAATAAGCCGGCTTTCACTGCTTGTGGCATCATGCTCAGCAAGGCGGCGTCTGAGGAGCGCAAGCAGCAGACTGACCGGGTAGGATAGCTGGCGTCTGCTTATGAGGCGCGGCAGTTCCTCGCCTTGATCCTGTTGTTCAATAGACTTGAGCCAGGCAAACCCCTCCTCCTGGGATATTTCCAGTGACAGCCCTATCTCTTTTGCATAATCCCTCACGCGGGCCTGAAGATGCAGAAGATGCTGCCACAGTTTTGGGTCTTCATCATCATACATAACTCCTTTTAGAAGGTTGATCATGACTTTTGAAAATGCTTTTCCTGATTCATTCTGTTCAGTCATCTTAACTCCTGTTGAAAATGATTCGGGGAAGGCTTGCTTTGCGCATTCGTCCCTCACCCTCTTCCCAGCATATCAACTCTTCACCCTCTTCATCGAAGACGGTCAACTGATGTTCACTTGCGATCGATATGTAGCAGATAAGCTCTGCCAGACCTCTGCGAAGTGGGTATTTGTCAATGAGTGCTGAAAGAGTGAGCTGCGATACGGTTTGAAGTTCTTTGCGGATATTGGCTTCAAGCTCTGTTTTATCGATGTAAATCTGGTTGAAAAGTGCGCCGGAATCAAACTCCTCCTCCTGAGCTTCGGGTATAAAGGAGGTGAGATCGATCTGGGTGGTGGGTTTGAAAAGCGGCCGCTCCATGATGAGCTGGATGTCGGGAACTATCTTATCCAGAGTCATAAACGGTGCGCTCTTTGGCATATTGTGTTTGACATGAAGAGCTCCCTGAGAGATACTGTCAAGGATACTCATTATTCTTTTGTTCTCAAGATAGGCCTGGTTATCCAGATATCTGCGGAGTTGTTGCGAGAGGCTTGCAACGGTTCGCTGTGTTTTTTCACCCGCTTCGAGCCAGTCGAAATGGATTCGCTTTAGACGGCTGTCCGGTTGTGATAATCTGATACAATCCATGGAAAAGATCTTCTCCAGAAGCTCAGAGAACTCCTCCTGGCTTGATGGAGACATAAGAAAATCCCAGAATGCCTTGAAACTTCGTCCCTGGTCAGAATCGGTGATCACATCCCGTTCGCCAAATATCTCCTGGAGAAGGTCACCTTTTCGCCCGTCCCATAAAGCGATCTTTTCCCGTACCTGAAGATCAAGTTTGCGGAAATTCTCCTCCACGGCTCTGAAATCACCGCGCAAATCATTTGACATGGTGCTAAACTGCATGAAACGTTCTCTGAGAGCTGTTTGATCCAGCACCGGAACATCTCCGTTTCTGATCGCCTCGATCTGTTTGTCGATCTGTGCTTTTTCAGCTTCAAGTGCTTCGATTCTGGTTGCTTCATCGGTTTCGGCCCCCAAAACCATCTGTCTGAGTATCTCAAAGATGGTCATGAGCCTCGATTCTGTGCCTATAAATGCCCGCCCTGAGAGACTCTCCAGCCAACCGATCACCTTCTCTGTGGCAGGGGTGAGGTCAAACTGGGGCTCATCGGTGGTCTCAGGGTAGAATTTGCGAAGCCAGCCCTTTGAGTCGTGGGCCCAATCTTCAAGGTAGGCTGAGGCGCTTCGGGGATAGCTCTCCTCTGTTTCGCTCTGCCGAAGGTCGTAGAGTGTGTCCTCAAGCTTTGAGATCAGATCTGACTGTGGGATTGCACGGACATTGGGTTCGATGAACGCCTTATTGAGAAAGGAGATTATCAGGGGGGCACTGTCAGCCCGGAGGAGTTTCCACCCGGGATGGAATTGGAAGAGTTGTAGGATTTCGTTGTACAGTAAGCTCATGGATTGGACCGGGAAATGTAATGGTAAGTGAACAGTTGTAGAAAAATAGCAATTGCACCTTACTGGGGCTAAAATCTTTTTTGTTTGACAAAACTCATCCAGAGACTATTTTAAATCCGGATGCTGATAATGCCGCATCTTTTTCCCTTTCCTGATAATGCAGATATAAATTTCCTTTCGTACATCTCAAAAATATCTATTAACTTCTTAAGGAGGCGCTAACATGCGAGTAGCTCTTTTCTCATGGGAATCATTACATTCACACAGTATTGGCGGGCTGGGTGTTCACGTAACCGAGCTTGCTGCCGGTCTGCAAAGGCGGGGTCATGACATTCACGTTTTTACCCGCCGCAAGCCCGAACAGAACCATTACGACCTGATCCATGGTGTTCACTATCACCGGGTCGACCATGGTATCAGTGAAAATTTCGTGGAGTGCATGGACTATATGTGTCAGGCTATGGCGCACCGTTTCCATGAGGTTACTTCACTGATTGGCAAATTTGAACTGGTCCATTCTCACGACTGGCTGACCGGCAATGTTCTTAGTTATGTAAATCAAGGTTATGGAACACCCGGTATCCTGACCATGCATTCAACTGAATATGGCCGTGATGGCAACGTATTCTATGATGGTTTTGCCAGATGGATCAGGGATACCGAAGCCGCTGCATGTAATCATGCAAAGATGGTCATATCGGTCAGTGGCTTTTTAGCCCAGGAGATTCAGAATATATACGGTGTACCAGATTGGAAAATACACGTTGTGCCCAACGGTGTCTCTTACAGTGCCTTTGACGGATATCTTGACCCCGGACAGGTGAAGGCTCGTTACGGTATCGGTCCTCTTGATCCTACAATTTTGGCTGCAGGTCGTATGACTGTACAAAAGGGGATGGACCTTTTGATAGAATCTGTACCGATGGTGCTTGGGTACTACCCTTCAGCTAAATTCATTATCTCCGGTGATGGTCCGGAAATGGATAGGGTAGTAAACCGTGCAAATGAACTGGGAATCGGCCATGCGATGCGTTTTTGCGGCGGGCTTTCACGGGGTGAATATACTGAACTGATGCGGTCTGTTGACATAATGGCCGTACCAAGCCGCAATGAGCCGTTTGGACTGGTGGCTCTGGAAGCGTGGGCTGCCGGGAAACCGGTGGTAGCAACAACTGCTGGCGGGCCGCGTGAGTTTGTGTGGCATGATGTAAACGGATTTCTGGTTGATGCAAATCCCGGAGGGCTGGCACACGGTATCGGTTCCCTTCTGGCGGACCATGACCACTGTCGTGCACTTGGTGCCAACGGAAGGGTAGCGGTTGAAAACGAGTACAACTGGGATAATGTTGCGTCCTATACCGAAGGGGTTTATGAGGCTGCGTTGAACTGAAAAAAAGAGTGTCGAGGGTCGGGTGTCGGGGAGGGAAGAACCCTTCGACACCGACTGGGCGCATAGACGTCACTTAAGTTATAAAATATCGAAATAAACCTTTTTCTCTCCTCAGCCCTCGATGCCCAACACTCGGCCCTTTATGCTCTCTTCCATCCTATCTGCAATGGTTGACCAGTCAAAGGTCTTTGCCCGCCTTATGGCGTTTTGCTCCAGTTTTTTTCGTAGTGCTGTATTGTTGTGCAACAGTAGCACCTTCTGGCAGAATTCATCCATATCGCCGGGGGGGTAGAGCATTCCGGTAACGTTTTCGCATACCGAATCACGGAGGCCCGGTACGTTACTTGAAAGTGAGATGGTTGCACACAGGTTGGCTTCGATGTTGTTTATTCCCCAGCCCTCTTTTGATGATGGATTTACAAAGAGGGTTGCTCTGCTTAAAAGAGTTCGCTTTTGGTTTTCATCGATTCTGCCTGCAAACCTGACCAGCTCTTCTACGCCCTGCTTTTTGGCAAGTATTTTCAGTCTGTCTATGTAATCCCCGCTGCCGGCAATCTCAAACTGTATGTCGGGAATATCTTTTTTTAACCGGTGAAGAGCCCTGATGACAAACTGTACATTCTTATATTTCATCAGGCGACCCACATATACCAGCAGTGGGGTGTCGGATTTGGGAGCGCTGGGGCTGAAATATGAGGTGTCTATTCCAGGCTCAACAATCGAAATCTTATCTTCCGGTATACCAAACTGTTCTATTTCTGATTTGGTACTGTGTGAAATAGCGACAAACTCCTCGTTTCGGTATACAAGAGGGATAAGCTTCTCCATAAGAAAAACATAGAGCGCGAGCGGAAATGGTGCTTCGGAAAAAATGGATCTCCCAAACAGATGCATCACCATGTGCATGCGTTTACGGCGCACATATAGGGGGGTAAAGAAGGGGAGTTTGTTGAGGTCTTCTATAATAAGATCGTATTCACTCTGGTGCTTTAGCAGAAAGAGAATAACGCTGTAATTAAAAGTAAATTTATTGCCGATCCTTATGATGCGCATTCCGTCGATAACGGTCTCTTGTTTTTCGCCTTTAAACTGGTGGGCAAGCACGGTGCACTCATATCCCCGGTTTACAAGGCGTCTGAATATCTCGTGAAAATAGATTTCAGCTCCTCCGGCCTCAGGGTTATCGATATCTCTCCAGTTTATTACGAGTAATTTTTTCACTTGTTTTGTGCAAACCTTCCGATCAAT
>SKJJ01000014.1 GCA_007115975.1 Chitinispirillum sp. | reverse complement strand
TGGGAGTGCGAAATCCGGGCCGATACAGTTGATAAGGATCTGTTGAAACTGATGAAAGAGAGCGGGTGCTACTATATCAACATAGGAATGGAGACATCGAATCTGGATCATCTCAGACACATTTCAAAAGGGGTGAGTCCAGAGCAGGTGCTGGCAGTTCTCCAAACATGTAAAGAGCTTGATATCCGTTCAAAAGTGTTTTTTACATTTGGTCACATGGGGCAGACCTTCAGGGAGTGCCTCGATGATATCCGGTTTATTCAGACAAACAGAAAAAACATAGATTTTTTTGCGGTAACAGTAGGGATGAGAATTTATCCCGGGACAAGGCTTGAACGGGAGTGGCGTGACTGTGGACTTGCCCCGGGGAACTTCTCCTGGGGAGAGTGCAGACAGTGGCTTAAAAATCTGCTCATTCTTGAGCCGGGTGATATACCGGTTCTGTATCAGAAACAACTCGGCCCCTTTAGGCTTTTTGCTGTTCTTTTTATACTCCTCTTTAAACGCCTGGTGTGCACTGAAAGATTTCTGCTCAGAATGAGCTTTGAGAACTCTGTTGGGTTCGTTAAATTTGTTAAACTGCAGTTTCGGTATACTCTCCATCGGGTGAGCCGGTTGCTTGGGATTTAAGATCCGAAAATCGAGGAAAACGACCCCTCAGCGCTCGATCAACCCGCCCTTATCCCTGTATTTACAGATTGCATAGATAGCCGAAGCGTAAATACCAATGGAGAAAATGCCTATCGAGAATACTCCAATGGAAAAAATTCCTATTGAGAAGATGCCAAAGGAGAAAATGCCTGCAGAAAAGATCCCGGTTGAGAAGTTACCGGCTGCAAACACTCCGGTGGAAAAAACACCTGCAGCGAAGTAGTTTTGGGCAAACAGGCCTGCAGAGTTGGGTTTACCATCGATTACAACTATACCAATAACGACCAGAATGAGCGCCAGAAAGAGTATCCCATATCTGGATAGAAATTTCATGATTGTTCTCCTGTACCGAAGGTTTAAATTTCATTGGGTAACCTTCTGAATCTAAAGCAATTACCAGACCATGAAGCCTCTCAGGAAATATTTCAGCTGAGTTGGATAAAAAAAACAGGTGCATACTCAGGAGTCTTAAAAATCGCTCCAATGGAGCTTAAGGAGCGGGGACTATAACAACAAAAAAAAAGGGGGACTGTAAAAGAGGGGAGAGGTGGTCCTTCTCCCCCCCCCCCCCAAAAAAAACATCTTAACCGACCGCTTCACTGCCCTCTTCGCCCGTTCTTATACGGATGCATCGGGGAAGATCAAGTACAAAAATCTTCCCGTCACCGATACTGCCGGTGCGGGAGCCCTTGACTATTGCATCAATTGTGCGTTCAACATACTCTTCATTGACTGCTATCTCAAGACGGATTTTTTTAAGCAGGTTGACCTCTATTATGTTCCCCCGGTAGCTTTCGGTGTATCCTCCCTGCTGACCGCAACCGATAACGTTGGTGACGGTCATTTTTCCTACATTTGCATCAAACAGGGCCTGTTTGACATCGGGAAGTTTGGTTGGCTGTATAATTGCTACTATGAGTTTCATTTCTATTCTCCTGTTGAAAGCTGTTATAGTGAGTTAATGTGTGTAAATATAAATCACTCGGTAGAAAAGATCTGGAACCCATTGTAGGCTTCAAGTCCCATTTCACCTACATCGAGACCGCCGATCTCCTCTTCTTTTGTCACCCGCATACCCATTGTTTTCTTGATAATGGCCCAAAGGACAATAGATAATCCAAATACAACAGCTCCAATACTTACGATACCCACGAGCTGTGTGACAAGCAGCCCGGTGCCTCCGTCATAGAAAACCCCTGCAGTTCCGTCGAGGTATTCTGGCATGGCAAAAAGCCCCACCGCAATGGTTCCCCAGATACCGTTTACAAGATGAACAGAAAGAGCTCCCACCGGATCATCAATTTTTATCTTGTCAAATGCATACACCGCCAAAACCACGACCACTCCAGCCACAAGGCCGATCAATGCCGCTGAAGCAGGGGATACCACTGCACATCCGGCAGTTATGGCGACAAGCCCGGCAAGACAGCCATTTACAATCATGGAAAGGTCAGGTTTACCACCGATTTTCCAGGCCGCGATCATTGCCCCAAGGGTTCCGGTGCAGGAGGCAAGTGCGGTTGTAACGGCGATTCTTGGAACATTGGCATCCAGAGCCAGCTGACTTCCGGGGTTAAAGCCAAACCAGCCAAGCCACAGAATAAATCCCCCCAGAGTTGCCAGAGGAATCGAGTGACCAACAATGGCCTTGGGACTTCCATCCTGACGATACTTGCCTATTCTGGGCCCCAGAAGCAGCACCCCTGCCAAAGCAGCCCATCCTCCTACAGAGTGTACAACAGTGGAGCCTGCAAAGTCATGAAACCCCAGCTCCGCAAGCCATCCACCACCCCATACCCAGAATCCTCCCAATGGGTAGATAAAGGCGACAAGAACCGTTCCGAACACAAGGTATGAGGCAAACTTGATACGCTCTGCAACGGCTCCTGAAATTATCGAACAGCCTGCAGCGGCAAACGCTGCCTGAAAGAAGAAGAAGGCAAACACAGGGATATTGTCTGCGGGGTTATTTGCCGTCTCACTCACAAAAAATGAGTCGGTACCGATAAAAGAGCCGTTTCCAAACATGAGGCCGTAACCGATTGCCCAGAATGCAATCATCGCTATGGCAAACACCGAAAAGTTTTTACCAAGGATGTTTACCGCATTTTTTGCTCTGCAAAAACCTGTTTCCACAAAGGCAAAACCCGCATTCATGAAGAACACAAGAAATGCCGCCATAAGGACCCATAGTGTGTCAATCAAATTGATGGTGGAGTCATCCTGGGCAAAGAGCGCTCCGGTTAATGACAAGATCAGAATCACTACATAGCTGACCTTTCGCTGATTCATGAAAACCTCCAGAAAGATGTAATAGAAAAGGAGTAGAAAAAACACTAAATGAATGACCATTGTCGCTGCTATCGAGAAACGCCGTTGGGCAACTACCATACCAGTTGCTTAAATCCTTGAATGTGTGGTGCAAGAGGCACTATGGCGAGTAAATGGATGACCCAAATGAACATTTTTGTACTTTTTTCAGGTCTCTGCTACAATTGTATATCGTTGGGAGTGCTCAACC
Source organism: Chitinispirillum sp. (assembly GCA_007115975.1). Taxonomy (GTDB): domain Bacteria; phylum Fibrobacterota; class Chitinivibrionia; order Chitinivibrionales; family Chitinispirillaceae; genus Chitinispirillum. Next base: position 17,456 of record SKJJ01000014.1, on the reverse strand, counting down.
GTGGCTGCTCACCGATCGCTCCTCTGGAGTTTGAGGGAGGGGTGCCTCTGTGTGGTATGCTATGATGAATGGTACGGTCCGGGTGGCATGCTCCCCCGGAGCATGTCTTTCTTTGTTTGCTTTGAAATGTTGGTGATGGAGGCACTGTCGGGGCGACAGTGGCAGCCAGGTCCAAGGATCAGGCCAGATCCAGGGCGGTCCCCAATCTCAAAACAGACTGAAATTAAAAAACTTCCCCGGATCCTCCCTGATATCCGCTACCAGAGAATCCACATTTGCAGCGGTTTTTCCCATAGTCTCTATGGCCTGGCGAAGAGAGGTGACTGTTGTTTCAAGCTCCCGTGCCATCTGTTGATTATTGATAAGAGTGGAGGCAGGGCCTGAGCCGGATTCAATCCGGGAAAGTATGGAGGTGAGCTGTTCGGTGGTGGAATGGAGATTTTTGTAGAGCTCTTTATCATCCAGAAGCATTCTGAATGTTCCCCGGGAGTTTTCGATCTGTTGGGTAATGGATGACAACCTTGTTGATGCGATTCGCATATTTTCATATAAATCAGGATTTTCTATGAACCGCTGAAGGGAACCGTCACTTTGGGAAAAGTGGGAAATGGTGGACTCCACAGTCCTGCTCAGCTGCTCAACTGTTTTAAGCGAGGCGATTGTACTGGCAATAACCTCTTCCATCGCGATTGCCGCAACTCCTCTGAGGGTATCGGTGCCGGTGGCGGAAGGTGAAGACTTTGAACCGCCAAGAACTTCAACGAATTTATCACCCAGCAGCCCCATTGTTCTCACTGCAATCCGGGTATCACTTTTAATCAGTTCTGCCAGACTCTTATCAACCGACAAGGTGATGATTGCTCCGCTGTCCACAACAACAATGGATTCAACTGTGCCGATCTCAATGCCGTGGAACCACACCGGTGCACCGGGTCTCATACCACTTACATTTTCGATAAATGCAGCGATGAGGTGTCTGGGGCGCATAAGAGAGGAGATATTTCCAGAAAAGAAGACTGCAGAGAAGAGTGTCACCATGGCCAGCCCAATAATAATACCCGATTTCAGTGATGACCAAGCCATGTTTTTCTGTTGCATAGTACCTCTGGTCCCCTATGTAGTTTAACATGAGATAAAATTGTAAAGATCCGGATCAGCCGGGTTTAATAATTCTACCCTGTTTCCATCAAACCGTATGGTGCCGTCCTTGATAAAGAGAAAACGCTCTGCAGTTTTCAGGGCATGGGATAGTTCGTGGGTAACAATTATAAACCCCCGTCCATTGCTGCCCAGTGAGCTGATAAGTTTTCGGATTACTGTGGCACTCATGGGGTCGAGGTCACTGGTGGGTTCATCGTACAGAAACATACGTGATTCCCTTGCGGCAAGGGAGCGTGCAATGGCGACTCGTCGTATCATCCCCCCACTGAGCTCTTCGGGCATAAGATCAATGGCATCCTCAACAGCGACAAATCGCAGATATTCCCTGACCCTTTTTTCGATCTCCTCTTCAGCGAACCTTTCAAACTCTCTCATATAAAAGGCTACATTTTCCCTCACACTCAGCGAATCAAAAAGGGCCCCATCCTGAAAAACGATACTGAATTTACGCCGGACACTCTTGAGCTGATCTTCCCTGTAGCCGGTGATATTTTCTCCATCTATTTCGATTGCCCCTGAATCGGGTTTAACAAGGCTCAAAATAAGTTTAAGAATGGTTGTTTTACCCTCACCGCTTCCACCCATGATTGCGACCTTTTCACCAAAACCGATACTGAAACTCAGGTTATTGAGAATAGTGCGGCCGGAACGTGAAAAACAGATGTTTCGAAAATGAATCATACAGCGTATCCCAAAAGAATAAGGAGCGTTTTTGTTATTAAAAAGTCCAGTACGATAACCATAATTGTAGAGAGAACAAACGCCTTTGTTGTCGATCTTCTCATCCCTACGGCACCACCACTGGTATAAAAGCCTGTATAACAACTGATACTTGCTATAACTAGGCCAAAGAGCAGTGGTTTAAGCGTACCTGCAACGATATATCTGGTATCAAGAATCATACGAATAGAGTCCCAGTATGCGCTTCCGCTCTGATTTTTGACAAACACCGTCATGTAGTAGCCCCCCAGAAGCGCTGCCAGGTCGCCTATTATGGTTAGTACCGGCAACATAATCACCGAACTTACGATTCTGGGAGTGATTAGTTTTTTCACCGGGTCAATTCCAAAAACTCTCAGTGTGTCTACCTGATTTTTCAAAACCATGGAGCCAAGCTCTGATGCCATCCCTGATCCGACTCTTCCAGCAAACACCAGCGCAGTGGCAACCGGTCCTATTTCACTTATTATGGATATCCCTACCACTCTTCCGGTATACATCCCCAGCCCCAAAAGGGAAAACTCCGTTGCTATCTGAAGGGCGAGGGCCATGCCGATAAACAGCATGACCAAAACGGTAATTCCAAGTGTGGCGAAACCAGTGTACTCCATCTGCTCAAGCAGATCTTTACGGAAAAAGGGCTTTTTGAACAGCCCGGTAAATGCGCTCAAACAGAGTGATGAGAACTCCTGTATTTCAAACAGGGGGCCTTTGAGAAGCTCGGCGGATAGTTTCTTTTGTTCGCTCATGTGTCCTTTATTGATCTAATCTGGGTGTTGAGTTCTGATTTACAAATCTCTGCAATGGTTATGAAAACGGCTGCAATGGTGGGACCGATTATAAAGCCCATCACCCCGTAGATTGCAAGTCCCCCCAGGGTGGAGAGAAAAATCAGAAGGTCGTGGATTTTTGCCCCGTGACCAACAACACGGGGGCGTATAAGGTTATCGATATTGGAGACGATAAAGGTGCTTGAGAGAAATATTCCGATTCCGGTCCAGACATTTCCGTTTAAAATCTGGATGACAGCAGCAGGTATAAGTACAAGCCATGCACCAACAAGGGGGATGATCGAGAGAATCATCATCACGAATGCCCAAAGCAGCCAGGCCCGGATACCGCCCAGCAGAAGCGTAAGGCCACCGGCTGTTCCCTGTGCAAGACCGATAACCAGCGTCCCGATCACCGTCGCTCTGGAGATGAGGGTGAAGCGGTTTATCACCATCTCTTCATACTGGGTTGAGAGGGGAATCAGCTCCCGTATCTTTTCAAGAATAAAGGGACCATCGGCAAAAAAGTAGAACATGGTAAAAAACAGCACCAGTACGTTTATAAAGAGACCGAAAAAGCCGCTATAGGTTCTGCTTACAATAAACCGAAGCATGCCGGAGAACTGGCTGCGAATCTCATCTGATATCTCCTGCAGGTTAACCTCGGTGATACCCAGGGTCTCTGCTATCGAGGAGTTTCTCAGAAAATCAAACAACCACTGCTCCACCGATTCAAGGATGCTTTGATCTGAAGATTCGATTGCAGCCGATAGTTGTTCGATGGACAGGTTGATAATGATGTAGACCGGGATAACCAGGCCGATCAAAAAGAGTGAGCAGCATATAAGCGAGCTTATTTTTCGTCTGTTGCGGGTGATCCTTAGAATGGAATTGTAAACCGGATAGAGAATAGTGGTAAAGGTGATTGCAAGGATGAGGGGAACGGTGAATATTTCAATGAGCGGAAAGAACGACAATAAAACGATGACCAGCAGAGCGACAAGTGCAAAATTGCTTGTTTTCTTCCAGTTGTGCTGAGATTTTGACTGTTCACCGTTTTGAGGCGCTCCTTTGTCTTCTTGCGGAGATTTGTTGTTTTCCCTCTGTTGAGCCATTCTTACACTTTTAGTTTTGAGTTTTTCACTAAAGAGTTGCAAAAAATGTACCCTGTAGCTTTTGGAGCTGAAAACCCCCTGGACAGACGGGGCTTTTCAGCTTTCAACCAAACAGGGGATCTGCAGCGAGGGGTCGATAGGTGAATACATAGGTTACTCTGAGCCACGTTTTCTCTTTTTTTGCTGCTGCAGTTTCTCCTTAAGCTGTAAGGATACGGTATCGATCTTCTGTTTTGTGCTCTCCACCATAGAATCGATACTCTTCTCAAGCTGTGACTGGTTTTTGCCGGTTATGCCCCGCTTAAGATCACCCACCGCATTATCGATCTGCTCTGCACTGTTTTTTGCAGCTTCTTTAAGTTGCTCGCTTACTGTTTTTCCGTTTTTGCGAGACATTATTCGCTTTGCTGCAATTACGGTGGTCGTAAGCAGAACAACCGGAATTGCTGTTTTGGCCATATTTTTTGTTTTTGTCATCGTTTCCTCCTTTAAATGGTGCCCTCTTAGTGGAAAAGTCTGCAGAATTAAACGGTTTAAGTGCAACTGCTGTGCCATGGGGGAGGGGGGGGAGCTCACGGAGGGGGACCGCTAAATTTATTTAATTAAACTGCCCCGGTCCATATTTTGCACTGACTTTTCCCATGATGACAAAAATCCTCCCTCTGATAATTCTTTCCCTTATCACACTCTGCACCGGTTCCCAGCGGTGGGTGGTCCATGACATTATTTTTAGTGGCAACCGCAACATCTCCTCTAAAGAGCTTCTTGAAGTGATGGAGCTTGCGCCCAGAAGGCTCTTCAGAACGGTTGAGTTTACCTTTGAGCGTCTTGGCCGGGATATTGCATCGGTTGAGGCGTTCTATCGAAGCCGGGGGTACCGCCAGGGGGTAATAGAGGATTTTACCATCGATAGGGATACCGTTGATCTGCTTGTAACTATTGTGTTTGTAATAGATGAGGGAGAGCTTAGCCGGGTGGAGGAGATAGAGTTCATTGGAAATGTGGTTTTCAGTGATGACTTTTTTCGTGATATGATCTCTCTTGAGAGGGGCTCACCGCTGGATTCATCGCTTATTGTCCAGAGTGCAGAGCTGCTCCTTGCTACCCTGCGCGAAAGGGGATTCCTTTTTGCACATACCGCCTTTGAGATAGTTTTGCCCTCCAATGCTCACAACCGCCACGGTGTACTTTTTTTTATCAGTGAGGGGCCGGTGGCAACCGCAGGGGAGCTGCTTTTTACCGGTCTTGACCGGGTCAGGGAGACTGTGGTCAGAAGGGAGCTTGTTTTTTCAGAAAACGAGGTGCTCAGGACCTCTCTGATCGAAAAGTCAAAGACACTGCTTCTTGGAACCGGGCTGTTTAGTTTTGTCGATATTTCAGCGGTGGAACGAGCAGCTCCTCCCGAAGACACCGTGGAGGTGCCGCTCCTTGTAGTGCTCAGTGAAAGGGATATGTTTGACCTGCAGGCGGGGGGAGGATACAACTCCTTTACCGGATGGTATGTGCAGCTTGAACTTATCTACAGAAACATCTTCTCTCTGGGGCACCGCGGGGGGATAAGCGGAACCTGGGCAGCGTTTCAAAGGGGAGTGGAGCTCAGCTATCTCTACCCCAGGGTTCTATCTTCCCCTGCTCTTATAGATCTGCGTGCCTATGGCCAGATAAGAGAGCTTGATGGATTTGATGGAAGTTTTTATGGTGCCAGTTCGGTATTTATCATCCATACCGACCCCTTTACCTTCAGCGGGTGGTTGCAGGCTGAAAGACCTGGTTTTATCGATGAGCCTCCTCCAACACGTTCATACCCCCCAACTCCCCTTGCCAATACCTTTCTTGTTGGAGCAGGGATAGAAGTAGACACGCAGAGTGTGCGCTTTTTGCCAGGTAGATCGTCTCTGAACAGGCTTGAAATTGAAATGGCCGGCCTTATACCCTCCGGTTACCGTTTCTACAGACTGCGTCTGGACCACAGAAATGTTCTACCTCTGGGGCAGAGATTGTTTTTAGGCTGGGGGTTACAGCTGGGGTTGGGTGCATCGTGGGGAAGTGGTACGCTTTCGGTATTTCCCCCGCAGCACCAGTTCAGAATTGCCCAGCGGGGAATCTGGCCTGTTCGGGGGTATGGGGAGAGTGACCTGGTGCCCCTGGATGAGAACGGAAAGGTGAGAAGCGGAAAGGTCTCTTTGGTGGTGAATCTGTTTGATCTGCGGGTCTCGCTGTTCCGGTTCGTTTACGGGGCTGTTTTTGCGGATGCTGGCAGAATATGGAGCGGTTTTGATGAAGTCTCTTTTGGTGAAGTTCTGTTCTCTGCGGGGCCGGGTATCGTGGTTGAACTTCCATTTGCAACCGCAAGGCTTGATTACGGTTTGGCGCTGTTTCCTGTCTCTTCCGGAACGTTCCATTTCTCTCTCGGGCCACCATGGTAAGGGTGCAAGTGTTTGGGGGGGGGAGGTCTTTTTCAGCATCGGCGTTAAAGTGCGTCCGTGGCTTCTGTTTGTGATACTCCCTTGTATGTTTATGTACCTGAAAACTACTGGTCTGGAGATAACGTTTGATCTGCCTACACTGCCTGCTGCCCCCGGCCCGTCTCCCGTGGCTCAACAGAACCGGTCCAGCAACAACGGTTCCCGCAATGGCACACCATTCGCGTTAATTCAAGAGTACCGGACAAGAACATGCAGCAGAATTTTCCAATAACGAGGGTGCTATGGAACATATAGAATTTATAAACAGGGTCCGTCGAGATTTGAAATTTGAGATGATCGGTGATGCACAGCAGGCAGTCGAGGCTTCTCTTTCCACATTTGGAGAGAGGCTTACCCGTACCCAGGTGCACCGGTTTGGTTCCCAGCTTCCGGGGCAGTTGAAGGAGTATCTTGCGAAGCGTCCTAATGTGGAGTCGTTTAATCTTGAAGAGTACTACAATCGTGCTGCTGCACGAATGGCAGTGAGCTATGGTGAGGGGGTCAGGCGCTCAAGGGCGGTAATGACGCTTCTAAGGGATGTGTTATCTCAGGGAGTGATGGAAAAAACGCTGGAGGAGCTTCCCGGAGAGTACCGGGAGCTTTTCGGCTCTGCTCCTTCGGGCCCACTTTCTTCCAGTGCGCCCGGTGTATGAGCTGTTCTTCAGAGGAAAATGATGTGTGAATAGTGATCAGAGGTTAAAAAACCAGGTTCTTTCAGCGCTTCTTTTGGATCAGAGACTTGAGGATACAGCAATAGATGTGGTGCTTCGTGAGGGTGTGGTGAGTCTAAGGGGTACCGTTGGCTCTGTTGCACAGCTCAGTGCTGCGTTGGAGGATGCGTTGGCAATAGATGGGGTCAGAAACGTGAATAATGAACTTCATGTCAGCTTAAAACCCCTGCATGGTATACCTCAGGATACAATAGTGAGGCAGAGGGTTATTCGCAATCTGCTCAGAAAGGCAACTCTGGTTATCAGGGGTTATGATGTTGAGGTACTTGAAGGTGCTGTTACAATTCGCGGTATAACAAGAAGTTATGGGATAAAAACGGAAGCTGTGGAGGTTGCAGCAAGAACCGAGGGGGTGATACAGGTTAATAATTTTATTGTGGTTGTCCCTTCTGATTATGCACTCGATATTGCCATTGCAGAGAGGATTATCGAAACATGGGGGCCCGATCCTGATATTCCGCTTCACTCTATCGATATAGAGGTAAACGGGGGGATTGTCAGGCTGGCGGGAGTGGTGTCAACTGATCTGGTGTATAGAAAGGCACAACAGAGTATTTCGGGGATGCTTGGTCTCAGAGCGATGGTGAATAATCTGGTTGTACAAACAATTGATGAGGAGTAGTTATGCAAAGACTCCGGCAGAGGATTTTGGATGAACTATCCTGGGATGCACGATTTGAGAATGCAGACATTGGGGTAGAGGAGGCCGACGGGCAGATTCATCTGTTCGGAAAGGTGCACTCTCTTGCTCAGTTTGAAGATGCGCAGCTTGCGGTCTGGCGGGTCAGTGGGGTGAATGCCGTAAAAAATGATCTCGTTATAGCAGTTGCCCCCTCAGATGATCAGCTGCTTTGGGAGGCGTTGAAGCAGGCTCTAAAAAGTGAGAGTGAAATTGATCACAGCACGATAGAGTATCGGGTTGAGGATGGGGTGGTGGAGCTCAGGGGGATCGTTGGGTCGGTGTGGCAAAAGCAGAGAGTCGCTGAGCTGGCCTCCTCTATTGGTGATGTGGTGGTGGTGGAAAACAGGCTCCAGGTTGTACCAGGGTACCGTGCTGGCGACAGGGAAATTGCACGGCAGATAGAGATGGTTCTGGAGATGAGTGCTGAGATGGATGAGAAGGCTCTCACTGTTGAGGTAAATGATGCGGTGGTGGTGTTAAAGGGGCTGGTACCCCATCTCAATGCCTATCTTGCCGCCCAGTATGCTGCAGCTCATGTTCGGGGGGTTAAAGAGGTTAAAAATCAGTTACTTATAAACTAAATGAGCACATTTTTCTCAACTCGCAGCCCATAACACGGTGTGATGAAACATACTGATGTATTTATCGCAATAATTGGTCGTGAAGGGTATGTGCTTACCGGTTAAATCAGGACTACAATCCGCTTATGGAGGTTGTCGGCGACTGCGGGTTTTGGTCCTTTTGGGAGAATATATTCACGGAGCACATGAGTTTAACAATGTAAGAGCTCAGATAACTTCCCGTTTTATTGATTGAAAAGGGGTTTGTATAGTTGCTCCTGATGCAACCTGACCTGCTGCCCACAGGCTCAACAGGTATTTGAAGGGTGAGGGGACTGATGAGTGCATGGTGAGTCGCCTGGGGGTTGTATCCGCTATCCCGGTGAATCCTGAATAAATGCAGATATGCTAAGATTCCTGGCCCACACCAAAGATAACCACCACGCTCTTGGGCTGGAAAATTGGCTGGATCTCTGCGGACTACACCGTTCTGTTGACGCGGTGAAAGTATATCTGCAGACAATTGATCCTGAGTCCTTATGGAATCAGGGTAAAATCCCGGATCTGTGTAACAGCGTACTTTGAACAAGTTTCTGAATTCAACTGTTTTAACTCTTTCTACGACAACAGATTATACTCTTTTCACCTAAAAAAACGGGATCGAAAAAAGATGGCAATACCGGCAGATTGTGTATCGATAGGAGAATCGGTGTGGGAGATACCCCGTAGCCACAAGGCCGGGATGCTTGTGCCTGCACGGATAATCGCCTCAAAAGAGATCCTTAGTGCAATGGACAGTGCTGTTTTAGACCAGCTGACCAATGTGGCAACCCTTCCCGGTATTGTAAAATATGCCCTGTGTATGCCCGATGGTCATTCGGGGTATGGATTTCCGGTTGGGGGGGTGGCGGCTATGGATCCCCGCTCAGGGGTGATCTCACCGGGAGGGATCGGGTTTGATATAAATTGCGGTATGCGACTGGTGCTGACCAATCTGACCCTGCCGGAGATAACACCGAAATTAAGGGAGTTGGTCGACGCTCTGTACAGGGCAATTCCTTCGGGAGTTGGTGGAAGCGGACTGGTGAAGGTTTCAAAGGATGAGTTTAGGAGGGTGATAAAAGAGGGGGCTCACTGGTGTGTCTCCAATGGGTATGGATGGGGGGAGGATCTTGAGAGAACGGAGGAGAGCGGTAGAGTTGCCGGTGCAGACCCAAAGGATGTCTCTGTGCGGGCAATAGAGCGGGGGCTGAATCAGTTGGGAACACTGGGTTCGGGTAATCACTATCTTGAGATTCAGGTTGTCAGGGAGGGGGATATAGCGGATGAATTTCTGGCTTCCCGTTTTGGGATACGGCAACCGGCTCAGGTGGGGGTTATGTTTCATTGTGGAAGCAGGGGATTTGGCCATGAGGTGGCAACTGATTATATACAGCGTTTTCTGAAGGTGATGGGGCCAAAATACCATATAGATATTCCGGACAGGAATCTTGCCTGTGCCCCGTTTATTTCAGGTGAGGGGCAGGACTATTTTTCTGCCATGAAGTGTGCGGCAAATATGGCTTATGCAAACAGGCAGCTTATACTGTTTCAGCTCAGGGAGGTGTTTTCAAGAGTTTTTGGACGCAGCAGCCAGGATTTGGGCCTGCATCAGGTGTACGACGTTTCACACAATATTGCAAGACTTGAGGAGCATGAAGTGGATGGGGTAAAGAGGGAGCTGTTGGTTCACCGAAAGGGGGCAACCCGGGCATTTGGGCCGGGCAGTCCCGATCTGCCCTGGGTTTATAAAACTATCGGGCAGCCGATAATAATTGGCGGCAGTATGGAGACCGGCTCTTATCTTCTGTGCGGCACCAAAGGTGCTGCATCAACTTTTTCCTCCACCACCCATGGCAGCGGCCGGGTCATGAGCAGAAAACAGGCCAGGTGTACGTTCAGGGGAGCAGATCTTGTACGCCGGATGCACCATCGTGGCATTTATGTTCGTACCGGTTCCTTTTCCGGTGTTGCCGAGGAGGCCGGGGGAGCGTACAAGGATATTGATAAGGTGGTGAGGGCTGCATCCAGTGCAGGGATAAGCAGGCCAGTGGCCCGGTTTTCACCCATAGGAAACATAAAGGGGTAGCAGTCCTGTTTAGTTCGGTGGCGTTGGTGTTCAACTTAATCACCCTTAGCGCTCCTTTTCCTGGCGGGCTCCCATGAAGGTTTAATTGTCCCTCCTGGCACATTTTACCCGGGCGGTTTTGGTGGCCACCACATTTGGTTTTCTTCGGAAATTGGGTGCCGAGGAGCCTGGCTCGCTCCCCAACAGATTTTCAAAATTCCACCTAAGACGGGTTTGGGGTGAGCCCGTACAGAGTCCCGTTACACTAGGAGCTCAGGACATGCTTTAGCCCCATAATTCTTATATGATTATTGTTCAATTGTACAAAAAACAAATTGTTGAAAATAGTTGCTCTTGATCGTAGCGACTTAAGCCCCACCCTATTCGCCTTCTGGAGTGTCTCAATTTTTGTCTCAGATCCCTGTGGTGAGCAGGAAAAAGAGGATTGCGATACATATTCCGCTGCCGCGTCCAAGAGGGGTAGGTCTTGCAATCACATGGCCTGATATTTGCCGTTTATACTTCCAGAATATTTCCGCTTTAGTTGTCTGGCAATTAAAGCCGGGAGAGAGCATTTAACTATCAAACTTTCAAGGGAGGCATTATGAAGCGATTGGCACTTTCTGTGGCTCTTCTGCTTTTAGTGGGAACAGCGGCATTCACTCAGCCCATGTTTGGTATAAAGGGGGGGCTTTCAACTTCAACCTTCTGGGATGATGGAGTCGATCCATTTGAGGATGGGCTTGCTCCAACTGAAGAGTCATTACTCAACTATTTCACTGGTGGAATTTTTGCCCGTTACGAGATAATTCCGGAGTTTATCGCTTTTCAGCCAGAGCTTCTTTATTTACGGTCCGGCAAGAAGTGGGAAGTAAATGGTGCAGAGTTGGATCTGTATAACGATTACCTTTCGGTACCCCTATTGGTTAAGCTGCTTATTCCGCTTGATCTTCCCATGACACCGAGTATCTATGCCGGTCCCGTAGTATCTTTCAGATTACGCTCACGTGCAGAGGGAGTTGGTGATGTCCCGGCTGGAACGGATATTGGTTTCCTAACCGGTCTTAACGAGGATATAGGAGATGAGACACGGGCGGTTGATGTTGGGCTGGCTACAGGTATCAACTTCGATATTGAGGCTGGTCCCGGAACCGTTCTACTTGATTTCAGGGCAAATTTTGGTTTTGTCGAGCCGTTTGATGTGCCCAATGGTGAAGACATTCGAAATCTCTCCTTTCAGTTTATGCTTGGTTATGGTTTGCGATTCTAAGAGTGCGCTTTGTTTTGGAAAAATCCCTTGCGGTTTCATCCAAAAGGGATTTTTCCGTTGTTTCTCCTCGATTCCCTGATCAATAATGTATTACAGCACCTAATTTTAAAATTAAATCATGAGATTCTTAAAGAATTCCCGACACGTAACCGATATAGTATAATGAGAGCAGTATAAAACCCAATTTATGGGATTTGAAATTAGGGGAGGGGTATCCAGGGATGGATTAAGCTTCCAGGGACGGAAGCAGAACTCCCGTAAAGAAAGGCAGGTAAGCCATGGACATCAGGTCAGTATCTCAGGCTTACGGGGCCCAGTCATTTGGAATGACCGCCAAAAGCGGAAAAAAAGTGGCCCCGGAAAAAGCGGCGGCTGTGCGTTCAGTAAACGTTGAAATTTCCGAAAGTTCTTTGACTATACAGAAGCTGGAAAATGAAGTCAAGGCTAAACCGGATATAAGGATTAGAATGGTTGAAGAGATCAGACATAAGATTAAACACAACGGGTATCCTCTGGAGACCAACATATACAAAGCCGTTGAGAACATTGTAGCAAACAATTTTGTATGGCATGAGGTTGAAAGATAAGGGTTTTAGTTGGCGTGCAAAGGATTTTTTTAGCAGGGGGAGTGAAACAGCCCTCTGCTTTTTTTATGTGTGGAGAGCATTTTCTTCTTGATTTTGTTTTAGTAACAATCCATTTTGTTTAACCATATTAACGTATGATTAGCGCCCGGGTGGTGGAATTGGTAGACACTGGGGACTTAAAATCCCTTGGCTTTCAACGGCCGTGCCGGTTCGATTCCGGCCTCGGGCACTATTTATTTAGCGCATTATCCAGATAGTTCAGATACCCCTTAGCCCTGGGTGTTTTAAGTGAGACGAGGGTTTTTTTTGCGTTGTCGTTGATCATATCGTTAAAAGAGAGAAGGTGCTCTGCGGCAGCATCCTCAATTTTTTTTGAATTGAGATCTATCTGGGAAACCACCCACAGAGCCGAGGCTTTCATGAGTGGGTCCTTCAGGCTGAGCATAGTGACAATATCAGCTTCAATGTCCTTGTGACCCAGGTTATAGAGTGCTTTGAGTACATTGCCACGGGTACGGTTATTGGGATCCATTCGCAACCTCAGTAAAATCGGAACCATCCTTCTGTTTCCCAGACTCTCCAGTGCCTCCACGGTGTTGGCGCGCACTCTTTTGTCCGGATCATTGAGAAGAGCCAGCACCAACTCCTGGTCATTGGGTCCGATCATTTTTCCAAGCAGATTGATTGCAGTGGCTCTGATTTTCACATCCCTGTCTTTAACCAGTGTTGCCATCATCTTTCTCACACTGGGATGTTTTCTCAGCAATCCAAGAATTTGCACCGCAAGCAACCTTCTCTGTTCATCCTTAGAAAACAGGTCCTGACTGATCTCATCAATAACTTTTGGGTCAAGGGACGTTAAAATTGTACCCAGTTTGATTCTCATTTCGGGACTGATTTCATTGAAACGGTTTAGCAGGTTATGTTTTATGATCGAAGCGGCTGTAGTGATGGCCGTTTTTCGAACAGCGATGTCCTCCTGATCGATTAAGCGCATTATTTGAGCCAAATCGCTTAGAGATCCCTGTCTGGCTAAAAAATCAAGCCCCTGGATAATGGTATCGGCTTCATCAGAGCAGAGCTGGTCACGGGCAGTTTGCAGATTCATGCGCAGTCCTTGTTTTTCAGTTTGTAGATTTGATCTCTGAGCAGGGCGGCTCTTTCGAAATCCAGATTTCTGGCTGCCATTGCCATCTCTTTTTCCAGCTTATCCAGTTTCCCTTTGTCGGTTTTACCGGTACTTGTGGTGGTTTTGTATGTTTTTCTTTGTTCGGCTACCTTGAGCGCGGTTTGGGTGCCCTCATTTTTGTACGATGCGAGCTGCTCATCGATTCTTCGAACGGTACTTTGGGGTGTAAAGTTGTGTTTGCGATTGTACTGCAGCTGTTTTTCTCTTCTGCGCCGGCTTTCACTGAGGGCCTGATTGATTGAGTTGGTCATGGTATCGGCATAGAGAATGATTCTGCCGTCGATATTTCTTGCCGCCCGTCCGGTGATCTGTACAATTGAGCGTACGGAGCGCAAAAAACCCTCCTTGTCCGCATCGAGGATGGCAACAAAAGCAACTTCGGGCAGATCCAGCCCCTCTCTGAGCAGGTTTATCCCAATGAGGATGTCAAAATCGCCGATTCGTAGCTGGCGCAGTATCTCAGTTCGTTCCAGTGTATCGATTTCAGAGTGAAGATATCTGACCCTGAAATCCAGCTTTTCAAGGTACTCGGTGAGATCTTCAGCCATCTTTTTGGTGAGCGTTGTAACCAGCGCCCGTTGATTTCTCTCTGTTACCAAACGCAGCTGCTCAATGAGGTCATCAACCTGATTTACTGCAGGTTTGACCTCTATGGGGGGATCGACCAGGTGTGTAGGGCGAATAACCTGTTCCACCACCACTCCTTCGCTTTTTTCAAGCTCATAGTCCCCCGGAGTAGCAGAAACGTTTATGATTTGCCCTGTAAGCTCTTGAAACTCGTTGAAGTGCAGCGGCCTGTTATCCATCGCACAGGGGAGTCTGAAGCCATGATCAACCAGCGTCTGTTTACGGGCTCGGTCGCCGTTATACATCCCGCGAATCTGTGGAATTGAGACATGGGATTCGTCGATAATAGTCAAAAAGGGTTTTGGGAAGAAATCTATGAGGGAGTAGGGGCGTGTGCCTGGTTTTCTGCCATCGAGAATTCTTGAGTAGTTTTCAATACCATTTACATAGCCCACCTCTTTTAGCATCTCCATATCGTATCGGGTTCGCTGCTCCAGCCGCTGCGCTTCAACCAGCCTGTTATCCATGCGCAATACCTTTAACTGCTCCTGGAGTTCGGCCTCAATTTTCAGGACCGCCTCATCCATGGTCAGCCCAGCGGTCATATAGTGTTTAGCGGGAAAAATGGTGACATTCTCCAGTTTTTGCAGAACTTTACCGGTGAGGGGTGCAATAAGGCTGATGGACTCAACCTCATCTCCAAAGGTCTCAATTCTAAGAGCGTTCTCCTCATATGCGGGCTGGATTTCAATGACATCACCTTTTACCCGAAAAAAGCCTCTCTGGAGTGAGATATCGTTTCTGGAATACTGCATTTCGGTGAGTTTCATCAGCAATTCACGTCTCTGGAGATGGTCACCACATTCAAACCGAATACTTGCGTTAAGGTAGGCATCTGGTGAGCCGATACCGTAGATGCATGATACACTGGCTACAATGATTACATCTTTTCTGGAGAGCAGTGAGCTTGTTGCTTTTAATCGCAATCGGTCTATCTCTTCATTTATAAGGGAGCTTTTTGCAATAAAGGTGTCGGTGGAGGGGATGTAGGCTTCGGGCTGATAGTAGTCGTAAAAGCTCACAAAGTACTCAACGGCATTTTCGGGAAAAAAGTCTCTGAACTCCCCAAACAGCTGTGCGGCAAGCGTTTTGTTGTGAGAGATAATCAGTGTTGGCATCTCTGTCTGTTCGATAACATTTGCCATGGTAAATGTTTTACCAGAGCCGGTGACGCCAAGCAGCACCTGGTTGTGTACCCCGTTTTTGAGCCCGCTAACCAGCTGTTCTATGGCTTGGGGCTGATCCCCGGCGGGTTTATAATCTGATCTCAGTTTGAAATTCATAATAGCACTATGACGTTTACATGAACCCATTGGTTATGTGTAGGAAAAACTGTGCCTTGATTTAGAAATGCAGCAAAAAAAAAATTAATTGTTAAAGATCATTCCCAATGAAAAGGCGGTCATGAAAGCCAGCCACAGGTAGAGCAGGAGGTTATTAAACACCTGTTCAGAGACCGACTGAGCATTGGCATTGTTGGCTCGGTCGGCATGTTTGTGCTTAAGGTGTTTATAAAAATTTCGTGCAGTCCAGGCAAAAAGTACAACTCCGGTAATTTTAATAAGAATAGAAGGATAATCCATTTGGCAGGTCCTTTAGTAATCCCGGACGCTATTCTTTAGGCCGGGGGGGTTCAACGTTCATTTTAAATGCATTCAGGTGTCTTTGGGCGATCTCCTGCCCGTTCCATTTAAGGACAAACTCATAATCCCCTTGCTGGGGCAGAGGCAACCCATTAATATTTCCACCAATCTCCACAACTGCTCTGCGGTTATCGGGGGTCCCGACAGACCAGGGGGGCAGTTGCATTGAAAAGCCTCCACCCTCTTTACGAAACTCAAGCTGCGCCTCTCCCGTTGAAGCAACATCGGTGAGGGCTATGTATACGGCACAATTGCCATGATTTGAGGGGAATGAAGCACTGCTAATGGTGCTGAATGTACCCGAAATGACACTTTTTCCGGTGTTTACATCTCTGTAGTAGTGATCACAGATAATCATTGCAAGGACAATTGGTTTCATCTTAATAGCGTATTTGAAAGGGAAAAATTGTGTCTGTAGTAAAATAGTATTTGGTCTGCGGTAAAAAGGCAATGATGTGAGGGTAGGGGACGGACCACTTTTTTTGTGCATGTTTTTAAGAAAGGTGTAGCTTAGATGGTTATCGAATAGTAACCAGGTTTACAAAACACCTAAAAGGGTCTGTACCCAATATTCTGCAGAGTAAATAGTACTATTTTTCCTGTTCTGTCAGGGGAAATACGATTATTTTACAAACAAGCCTTTCCGACTTATATTTTTATACCGACTTAACAGCAACCGAAAGGAAAAAAATGGCACTCCGTAAAGAGGAAATCACCCGCAAACTACTACACCTTTTTGCACTGGCTATGCCTGCAGGGATTTTTTATCTGCCAAAAATGGACTATTCGATAACTATCCCCGTTGGTATTTTGGGGTCTCTTTTGGGTGGATCGGTGTTATTGGAGTGGCTTCGATTTCGTTCTGAATTGGTGCAGAAGTTTTTTTACCTCTTCTTTGGCTCCATGCTCAGAAAAGAGGAGAAGAGCAGCACTACCGGCAGCACCTATGTTATAGCCGCATCACTGCTCTGCGCGATTCTGTTCAGAAACCATCTACACATAGCATTTATTGCTCTTTCACTGTTTATCCTTGGTGATGGGATTGCTGCGATTGTGGGTCTGAGTATGGGTAAAATTAAGATCGGCAAGAAATCCCTTGAGGGGAGTGTCGCCTGCTTCTTACTCTGCATGGTGTTGATTTACGGTGTGTTTCCCGCTCTTCCCGGGGTTTTGGATGCGTGGGGAAGCCGGGTACCTTTTCTGCTTGCAGTTGCCACCTCTTTGTCTATAACCGTTCTGGAGTTGTTTCCCATCAAAATAGGCAAAAAAATGGTAATTAACGACAACCTGGTAGTGCCGATACTGACCGGGTATGTCATAATTGTGTTGGAAAAGTTGCTATAATAATAAATCAAGGACAGTTAGGACCCGTCAGTGTTATTTTATCAGCACCAAATATAAATCAGTGAGGCTGCCTGTCACAGTCCGACGTGGACTACTTCGTGCAATGTCACACCTTTGTCACTTTTGCTTGAACACGACTTGTATCGTTAATAATATTGTTACTGGTAACGGTTGTTTACGCAATTGTTATGTCAATGTTCAGTTCAGTACAGATATCGCAGAATATTCTCTGTGAATGGAGAACAGAATCTGATGCCTGTTTTTTTAAGGCGGACAGTTTGACCCATCCAGTCAAAACGTTCAGGTTTCAAAGAAAGGAGAACATCAGCACACCAAATAATTGTTGTTGCAGTCAGATATTTAATCGTTCAACTTTTGAAAAGAGGTATAAAATGAGAGTATTAGTTGCAGCGTTGTTGGTAGTTATGGTTTTTTCCGTTTCAGCTTCAGCCCAGAAACACGGGGTTCAAAAGGCCGGTAACATA
>SKJJ01000083.1 GCA_007115975.1 Chitinispirillum sp. | reverse complement strand
TTTTTGCTCCCCCTCCCCCAGTCGGCGTCGCGGTCGGAATCGGAATCGGAATCGACTTCTGAAAAACACGATTACGAGGCCGAGGCCGACCGCGACGCCGAAAGGGAAAGAGAAAAAACATCCACTCAAAATCCCCCACCCGGTCGCAGGATCGGAATCGGGATCGGAATCGACTTCTGAAAAAAAGACGACTGCGAGGCCGAGGCCGACCGCGACGCCGAAGGGGAAAGAGAAAAAACTTCCACTCAAAATCCCCCACCCGGTCGCAGGATCGGAATCGGGATCGGGATCGGCTCTGAAAAACACGACTGCGAGGCCGAGTGCGACGCCGAAAGGGAGGGAAAAACACTACTGACCCAGCGCATCCAATCTCCTCTGCTCCCGCTCCACCCGCGCCTGAAGCTCTTCGTATGCCTCCTGTGCCTTAAAACTGGTATAGGCATTGAGTTTATGATCTATAACGGATTTAAACTGCTGAGCGGAAACCACCAGCAGTACCTTTGCGGAGTATACTCCCCTGTCCTCTTTTACCAGCACCATATCCTGCCTTGAACCGGTAATCTCAAGAGTGGCGAAAATCTCCTTTACCTCACTGTACTCAAGTACCGACTCGTGGTTCACCGATTCATCATAACCCCTCTCCAGAACATCCACCTGGGCTCTGAACTGGCGTGCAAGCTCAGCTCGTGCATTGGCGGTAGCCTTTGAAACGGTCACATTCTCCTCCGGCCCGGTAGCGGTACCAACCGCCCAGATTCCATCCCTCCACCTCTGACCGATGCGCTCCTGCATCTGTTCGGGAATCGTGCTTTGATAACCGGCAATAATCGGCTTGGAGCCGCAGCCAAAAAAAATCAGCAGAAACACCGTTAAACAACAGACCCAAAGAGCAGTTTTAAACCAATGCATACAATTCCTCCAATGATTTATTTTTTTTGAAAAAAGTACAGCTGCTCAGTGACAATAGTTACGGAAATAACAAGCATCACCCCATTTTAAACCCTAAATTACACCACACCGTTACTACAGCAGCATAAATCATGCCCTCTATAATTGTGCACCCTTGCCCTTTTACCCAAACAATACTATAATCAGTAACAAAGCCATATCTTATCAGCAACAACATCGATTGAAATAGGTCCATGAAAAAATCATCTCACACTTGAAAAACCTGGATAGAGCAGCAGTAAAGATCTACAGCGATTTTTCTGCCAATACCGTTGATCCTAAACAGAAAAGTTTCTGGAAACGGATGTCCCTGGAAAAGAGTCTGCACGTTGCGTTCTGGAATAAACTGCTCCAAATAGAAGAACAGATCAAAATCCCACAACGAATGCTTAATGATATCGAACTCCAGGAGATTGAAAAACTTTTGGATGATCTTAACCAGCTTGCTGGAAGTTCCAATCTGAAGCTGCCACCGGAAAAGATGTTACTTATGGCGTTTCGTCTTGAAATCATTCTACTTCACCCTGCTATGCTGCGGTTTTTTCTCTTCTCAAAGGCCTTTATACCCGATGATCAAAACCCGCTCACCAACTATGAACAACACCTTCACCACTTCTTTGATTCCATGAAAGAGTTCGGCGGTATAACCGAGGAACTTAAGCTCATAAGCGAATCAACCCTTATGCTCTGGAAAAGTAACCTGGCCCAGGCAGAAGAGAACCGCACGGACAGCCTTACCGGTGCCTTGACCCGCAGAAGCTTCTTTGATATTGTTATCCCAATGTGCTACGCAGCACCGCGCCAGGACAACGAAATTGCACTGTTGATGGTTGCTATTGATGATTTCAAAAAGATAAACGATACTCTGGGGCACCTCAAAGGAGACCTGGTGCTTCACCAGGTCGCCCGAACCTTAATGGAATGCGTGCGTAAATCGGATATTGTAGGACGATATGGAGGAGAGAAATTTATCATTTTTACCACCGAAAAACAGTCCAACAGTCTCCAGCAAGTCGCAGACAGAATAAAGAGAGCCGTAAAACATGGTGATACCCCCTGCGAAGTGACTCTTAGTATGGGAATTGCCCAGGAAAAAGCCCAAAACCCCATCGAATCCACGTTCTATGAATTGATTGCAAAGGCAGATCAACAGCTGTACAAAGCAAAAAGAGGTGGGAAAAACAGAATATGTCTCTGATCACCATTTATCAAAGCTGCAAGATCACACGTGCGGTTGTCTCCGTTTTTCAGGGATAGACTCCGATTTAGACGCTATGGAGATAGGCCCATAAGCAGCTAAAAGCAGTCCGTCCCCTTTTTCATTTATGAAATCGGTGCTGCTCATATTATTTTTACCCCTTATTCCTTTTCCCGTTGCATTGACATTTTTTTTGTTCATTACAGAATAACCAAACAGACTTTTTTTCCCGAATAATCCATATAGCCCTTCAGTCCCAAGGAGTTACTATGAAATACGGCTTTTTTGATGACCAGAACAGAGAGTATGTAATCACATCCCCCAAAACACCCTGGCCATGGATCAACTACCTGGGCCCTGAACGTTTTTTCAGCATGGTTTCCAATACCGGCGGTGGGTACAGTTTCTATAAAGATGCACGACTCAGAAGAATTACCCGCTACAGATACAACAACATCCCCGTCGACAACAGCGGTAAGTATTTCTATATAAAGGATGGCAACGATGTCTGGTCTCCTGGATGGAAACCGGTGAAAAAAGATCTCGACCAGTACGAGTGCCGCCATGGAATGGGGTACACCAAAATATCGGGAACACTAAATGGTCTTAAAACCGATGTGCTCTATTTCGTACCTCCCAACACCGATGCTGAAATTCAGAAGGTAACGGTAACAAACAACTCCGACAGCAAAAAAGAGTGCTCCCTGTTCTCCTTTACCGAATTTTGCCTCTGGAACTCCCTGGATGACATGACCAACTTTCAGCGCAATCTCAATACCGCAGAGGTGGAAGTTTCAGGTTCCACGATTTTCCACAAAACCGAATACCGAGAGAGAAGAGACCACTACGCATTTTATCATGCAAGCTGTCCCGTTGACGGTTTTGATACAGACAGAGACAGTTTTCTTGGACTCTATAACTCACCGGGTGAAGCTGAAGCTGTTTTCAATGGTAACTGTACAAACTCTGTAGCCAGCGGTTGGTATCCGGTTGCTTCTCACCAGATCAACATATCCCTCGCCCCCGGAGAATCAAGGACGGTTATCTTTGTGCTTGGCTACATTGAAAACGAACAGGACAAAAAGTGGGAATCAAAAGGGGTGATCAACAAAGAGAAAGCCAACGCTTTAATTGAAAAATGCAGCAGCGAGGAAAAAGTTGATTCACTGTTTAAGTCACTTACTGCATACTGGAATAATCTGCTCTCAAACTACTCCATCTCGTCAAGCCATGAGAAACTAGACAGAATGGTCAACGTATGGAATCAATACCAGACCATGATAACATTTAACATGTCAAGAAGTGCCTCCTATTTCGAATCGGGTGTTGGACGAGGGATGGGATTCAGGGACTCCAATCAGGATCTCCTTGGATTCGTCCACATGGCACCGGAGCGTGGCAGACAGCGTCTCATCGACCTGGCATCTACCCAGTTTGAGGACGGTGGCTGCTATCACCAGTACCAACCACTCACAAAAAAGGGTAACAATGAAGTCGGTGGTGATTTCAATGACGACCCCCTCTGGATGATCCTTGCGGTAGCCGCTTACATTAAAGAGACCGGTGACAACTCCATCCTCGATGAATCGGTCCCCTTCAACTGCGACCCGTCAAACACTGCAAGTATGTTTGAGCACTGCAAACGCTCCTTCTACCACGTGGTCAACAACAGAGGGCCCCATGGCCTCCCCCTTATCGGACGTGCCGACTGGAATGACTGCATGAACCTTAACTGTTTCTCCACCACACCAGACGAACCCTTTCAGACAACTACTTCAAAAGACGGCAAAACGGCTGAATCGGTGATGATTGCCGGGATGTTTGTATACATAGGCAAGGAGTATGTAACTCTCTGCCAACGCCGTGGTCTTGATGAAGAGGCCAAGAGCGCTCAGGGGCATATCGATGAGATGGCCCAGGCGGTTGAGAAATATGGCTGGGATGGTGAGTGGTATATCCGTGCATATGATGATGCCGGGGCTAAAATCGGAAGCAAGGATAATGATGAGGGCAAAATATTTATCGAATCACAGGGTTTCTGCTCGATGGCACAGATTGGATCCGATTCAGGCAAACCGCAGAAAGCACTGGATGCCTCCTGGGAACGCCTCGGGACAAAACACGGAATGGTACTTGTAAACCCTGCTTTCACCAGGTACAACCTTAACCTTGGTGAGATCAGTACCTATCCACCCGGCTACAAGGAAAATGCCGGCATCTTCTGCCACAACAATCCCTGGATCATGATTGCAGAAACGATGCTTGGAAGGGGAGACAAAGCCTTTGACCTCTACTCCAGAATCGCTCCCGCCTATCGGGAAGATCTCAGTGAAGTGCACAGAATGGAACCTTACGTTTATTCACAAATGATTGCCGGTAAGGATGCTGTGCGCCACGGTGAAGCGAAAAATTCATTTCTCACCGGTACCGCAGCGTGGAACTTTGTGGCTGTATCACAGTTTATACTGGGAGTCAGGCCCGATTATGAGGGACTTGTCATTGACCCCTGTATCCCCAGGGAGTGGGATGGTTTCACTGTAAAGAGAGTTTTCCGCGGTAAAGAGTTTAAAATTACGGTTAAGAATCCAAACCATGTTTCAAAAGGTGTGGCAACGCTTACGGTTGAGGGAAAAAGCGTCCCCGGTTGCTGTGTGCCTCTGGATGAGGTTAAAGATTTAACAACGGTTGCAGTCGTAGTTGTAATGGGATAAGGCGTCGTAGGTGCGGGTGTGGTGATGTGCCACACCCGCTTACCCATTGATCCCACCTAAAAAAGCCTATCCACAACTAAACTATTCAGAAACATCTTATTCTGAGAATCACATCATACCGCTCCCGCCGACCTTAACAAATGTCCCGTTACGATACTCCTGAAATGCAACCTCAAGCTCTTCCTGGGTGTTCATCACTATGGGCCCCTGCCACGCCACAGGCTCGTTCAATGGATTACCCGATACAAGCAAAAACCTGAAATCATCACTTTTCGAAAAGGCCCGAAATTCATCACCCTCGCCAAAAAGAACCGTCATTCTGTTTTCGATCGTTGTTTGCAGCTCCTCAGAGAAACAGCCTGTACCCTTATACACATAAGCAAACAGTGTCCTCCCTCTCTCTACTGTATAACTGAACTCACCCCCCTTGGGAACAGTTATATCAAGGTATTCCGGATCGATATACACATCCCTGACCGGCCCAACAACATCGTGCATTTTTCCTGCAATAACCTTTATCCTAACACCACTTTCCAAATTAATTTCTGGTATATCACTGCCTGAAATCCCCTGGTATCCAGGATCACTCATCTTCTTATGCGAAGGGAGATTTGCCCATAACTGAAAGCCATACATTCTCCCCTTGTCATCACCGTTAGGCATCTCCTGGTGAATAATCCCACTTCCCGCACTCATCCACTGAATATCACCGGTGCTTATTACTCCCTTATTGCCCAAACTGTCCTGATGCTCAACATCGCCTGCAAGCACATAGGTAATCGTCTCAATACCCCTGTGTGGATGCCACGGAAAGCCTTGCCGGTAATGCTCTGGTCTATCCGAACTGAAATCATCAAACAGAAGAAACGGATCAAATTTGTTTTCAGGTCCAAACCCAAAAGAGCGGTTTAGATGAACTCCCGCCCCCTCAAGCACCGGTTTGCTTTTTACAATCTCAACGATTTTTCTCGCTTCTGACATTTCGCCCTCCTCGGCGTCGTGTTTATTGATTGGTGTGCTATAAGAGCTATGCCCTGTAAAAAGATAAACCCTGATGGCACCTTACCGAAAGAGATAAGATGGTCCGGCCCATTTTTTTTATACCCACCACTGGCTTTTTTCATTCACCTGAAAATCTTTGGAAAAGAGTAACGGTACACAGCCAAATCTTGCATTCCTTTCCTAACCGGCAATACCGCTGGTGGTCCCCCCGAACGTAAACTCCCACTGTAGCCGAACCAAAGCCTCAAGGGGGAGACCTCCCGGCAGTACAAATTCTTATAATTTTTTTTTATTCTGGGCGCCTGCCGTGGTTCGACCATGCTCACCAACCACGGCACCGGTTCTCCTCCATG
>SKJJ01000120.1 GCA_007115975.1 Chitinispirillum sp. | reverse complement strand
TGGGGAACGCTGATTGGGGAACGCTGATTGGGGAACGCTGATTGGGGAACGCTGATTGGGGAACGCTGATTGGGGAACGCTGATTGGGGAACGCTGATTGGGGAACGCTGATGCGTTTTAAATTCCCGATAGGCGGTACTCCATTGGGTTCATCGCAGCAGGGGCAAAGGAGTTTTTTTCAGGCACTCTCTCTGATAATAAACTTACACTGAAGCTCCTTGTGCTTGATGCCGACCTCTCTTCCCTCAATCTTATCCACAATCATGTTGATAGCATAATCGCCCATCTCAAGTTTTGGCTGACGCACCGTGGTAAGGGATGGCTCAATCACCTCTGCAGCAGGAAGATCATCAAAACCCACCACCGCAAGGTTGTCCGGTACTATTACCCCCCGTCTTTTGGCCTCCTTTATAATACCTATTGCCACCATGTCCCCTGCGGGAACAAAGACAGCCGTTACCCCCTGCGTCTCCTGAATCCGCTTAAACACCTCGACACCACTCTTCATGGTATCGTCCTCAACTGCAAATACCAGCTCAGGCCTCAAAGGGATGCCGCTGTTGTTAAGTGAACGCTTGTAGCCGTCAAACCTCTCCATTGTGGGCAGCCCCTGGGTGTTTGAAGTAACACAGGCGATAGAGCGGTGCCCCTTTTTTATAA
Organism: Chitinispirillum sp.; assembly: GCA_007115975.1. Classification (GTDB taxonomy): domain Bacteria; phylum Fibrobacterota; class Chitinivibrionia; order Chitinivibrionales; family Chitinispirillaceae; genus Chitinispirillum. Next base: position 20,114 of record SKJJ01000120.1, on the reverse strand, counting down.
GGTAGTCTGTTGCATCCATACCACCGGCCACATTGTTGACATAAACGGAATCGAGTTTATCACCCTTTCTGGCCACAACGATACTTGGCACACTCTCCTCAACAAAAACCTTGAGATCCTCATCGGTGACGGTAGAACTGATAAGAACCACCCCATCGATCCTCCGCTCTCTGGCAAGTCGCTGAAAGAGCTGTGACTCACTCTCCTTTTGACCGATCGTATCAAAAAGCTGCACCGTGTAATCCATGTCACGATTGGTGCTTTTAATGCCCTGAAGAACACGTACCACAAATGATGATGCAAGATTGGGTACAATCACCCCGATGGAGTTTGACTTTTTGGTAGCCAACCCCCGTGCAATTACATTGGGATAGTAGTTTAACTCCTTTGCAATTTTCAGCACTTTTTTTCGGGTGGACTCCGATATATTTGGCTTGTTGTTGATAACCATGGAAACAGTTGCAGAGGTAACCCCTGCCCTCTGAGCAATATCCTTGAGTGTTACAGTCATTATAGACCACCTTGTGCTGGTAAATTACTTAGTCGTTTGTACCAAAATAGAAAGAGTAGGAAAACCCCAGACCACTGTTGCCCACGGCCAGATCCGGCAAAATTCTGGTCTTTTCCGGAAAATCAAACAGATGCGCATCCACAACCGCATCAACTACAGAGTAAAGGTAGAAGAAAAGCGAGTACCACAGATAGGTGTTTCTGTTCGAGAACGCACTGTCATACTTACCCTTCCAATACCGCCCGTATTCGTTGGCAAACTGATGCTGCTCACTTTGAGTATGGCTCATTATACCGTAATTGCGTGAAGCCTCCTGCATCAGACGGTGATAATTGAGTGCCACCACCGCCAAAGAGCCCTGCACCATTATAACCAGTCCACCCTTTGAGAACTCCCCGTTATAAAACTGCCCCAGCCCAAGACCGGGTATCGCTGCAAGCCCTGCAGCCAACGCCGGATCCCTTGGACCCTCGATATCAATGAGCCCTGAGTGCCCCAAAGCATCACTGAGACTGTAAACATACCCCCCGGCCATCCAGGCGAAGGCACTATAGGCCCTGTAGCGAGCCTCCCGCACGGAAAAATCAGCCTGATCAGCACGGATAGAAAAACGGACCGCACGGTCTCTGTACACCTCAAGCTCATCCTCATCCAATGCCCCATCCGACCCCTTTGCCCCGTAATAGTGCACCGAATCGATCAGTTCCTGATAACTTTTACGCCGAACATTCGACTTGGCCAACCAGTTATGGGCAACCGCTGCGGTTACAACTTCAAAAGCAAGGATTATACCACCCTTGACATACTGGGAGCTGTATAGCTGCCCCGCACCGGGCAAAAGCGCCGAAAGCACCACCGCGCCTGCTCCCCCCCCCCCGGCTGATTCCATCTCCCCCGGGGTGTAAAAAGAGCTGTCCTCATGAGACCAGAGTAATGACCCAAAAATCAATATGCAAACAGCAATCAACATGACTATCTTATTTCTGTTCATTTAAACATTTAAATATAATTACTGCACCCCATACTATTATAACTTCAGAAAAATAGCTACTTCCAATACGCTGAGGGGAAAATTATATTTTACTCCCTGCTATTGAGCTGCTCCCTTTTTGGGAGCCCGCTCTGATGCAGTAAACAGTTCAACCACTTTATCAATACAAACCAACTTTTCCGTGGAGGCAGTCATGGCAAACACGAAATCAACAGAATCTCAGCACCACCAGTTTCAAACCGAGGCAAAACAGCTCCTGCACCTGATGATCCACTCCCTCTACACCCATAAAGAGGTTTTTTTGAGGGAACTGGTCTCCAATGCATCCGATGCACTGGATAAACTGCGTTTTGAAAGTCTCACCAACCCCTCACTTATCGATGACAAAACAGAACTTGCCATAAAGATCAAAGTGGACAAAACCGCCAAAACCATCACCATCTCCGACAACGGCATCGGAATGAGCCGCAAAGATGTCATGGATAATATCGGGACCATTGCCCGCAGTGGATCAAAAGCATTTCTGGAGAAGATGACCGGCGACCAGAAGGCCGACTCAAATCTCATCGGCCAGTTCGGCGTGGGATTCTACTCTGTTTTCATGGTGGCATCAAGTGTAAAGCTCTACACCAAACTCGCCGGAAGTGATGAACCAGCGGTTGTATGGGAGTCCTCAGGTGAGAGCGAATACACCCTGAGTGAAACAGAAAAAGAGACTCACGGCACCGATATCGTGATCTATCTCAAAGATGAAGAGGGGCAGTATGCAGAGGAGCATCAGATCCGCTCGCTGATAAAGAAATACTCCGATTTTATAGCATTTGCGATCTATCTGCCAGATGAAAAAGGCAAAGAACAGATCATAAACCAGACCAAACCACTCTGGCTGCGCTCCGCATCGGCTATCACCACAGAACAGTATGAGGAGTTTTATCAGCAGGTAATCGGCGGCATCGGTTCACCCCTGAGCACCCTTCACAACCGGGCTGAAGGGATCCTTGAGTACTCATCGCTGCTTTTTATCCCCTCCAAATCCCCCTTTGATCTCTTTTCAATGGACCGTAAACACGGGGTTAAGCTCTATGTAAAGCGGGTCTTCATTATGGATGACTGCAAGGAGATCCTACCCGAATACCTGCGCTTTGTACGAGGTGTGGTGGATTCCGAAGATCTTCCCCTCAATGTATCACGGGAGACGCTTCAGCACAATGCCGTCATGGGGAAAATATCGAAAACTCTGGTGGGTAAAATCCTTGGTAAACTGCAGGAGCTCGCTGAAAAAGAGCCACAGACCTACAAATCATTCTGGCAGGAGTTTGGTCCGGTATTTAAAGAGGGTCTCCATTCCGATTTTGAAAACAGGGAAAAACTGCTGGAGCTTGTACGGTTTCAATCCTCCATGGGACAATCAAAGGATGACCTTGTGTCACTGAAACAGTATGTGGAGCGAATGCGGCCAGATCAAAAGGATATCTACTACATCACCGGAGATTCCAGGGAGATCGTGGAGAAGAGCCCCCATCTTGAGGTGTTTAAATCCAAGAGCATAGAGGTTCTTTATCTGGTTGACCCTATCGATGAGTGGATAATAAATGATATCTACAATTTTCAGGAAAAAAAGCTCAAATCGGTCACCCAGGGAGATCTTGACCTTGGCGAACTTGGCAAAGAGGAGGAGGAGAGCAGGAAAAAATCCGATACCAAGTACAAAAAACTCTCCGAGCGGATAAAAAACATCCTTGCCGATTCCGTTAAAGAGGTGCGAACAACCACCAGGCTCAAGGACAGTCCCGCATGTTTGGTTGCAGACGCCAATGCAATGGGGGCACACATGGAGAAGATGATGAAAGCCATGGGCCAGGATGTGCCTGCTCAGAAAAGAATCCTTGAAATCAATACCCAGCATCCGATTCTGCAAAATATGAACGAGCGGTACCAAAAAGATCCCAAAGACCCTGAACTTGAACAGTGGAGCAGTCTTCTCTTTGAGGGAGCACTCATAGCAGAGGGACAGATGGTACCCGACCCTATGGCCTATTCAAAAAGGGTCAACGATCTTTTGGTCAAAGTAAGCAGTATATAGCAGTCTGGGATGCGTGACAAGCAGGGTTTGATGGCAGCACCAAACCCTGTTCGCCCCTCCTTCGGGGAGGGGCACTCCTGAGCGCAGCCAACCACCTGCCGGGCGAGCTTGCTGTGCAGGCTTGCATTATAACCACCACTGCCCCCCTCTGCTTGCGCACTGCTTACGATGACTCTGCCCTGCCGTATTACAGGCTTTTTGATGCAGAGCGGTGCCGATACTCCTCTGAGACGGTGAGTTACTGTTGAGCGTTTTTTAGCAGAGACTAAAGCAGAAGAGTTGTTTAAGTACGAAACGGCAGCCTGCAGCGGATTAGTTGAGCCGTATCTGCCGGTTGTTGCCGGAGTGAAGTTTTCAGGGTTGGCACGGCTTCATCGGAACAGTTTTCAGTGGTGCAATGGGCAATAAATTGGTCTCATCAGGCTGGAAAGCTTCTTGCTCATATTAGGAATAGCGTTATAGTAAATACCATTTTGCTACAATCTCTTTTTGCTAATTCTGTTCAGTATCAATTATTTTTTCATGGTACACTGTATAAAACCACCAATTGTGGCGTATCTCACAACTAACTATGAGAAGGGATTAACCTCATGCGTATGAAAATAGCGATACCGCTGATTGCAGCAGCTGTTCTGTCTCTCTGTACCCACGCCTACAGCCTTATAGGAGCTGGTCTTCATTACGGCATAGACAACAGTATCGGTATGGATGATGCCATTATTTTTCAAGAGCCGGTAGCACTGCTCAGTGAACCGCTCCCTTTTTCCATCTCCGGCGAATCGATTGAGATTGCGACATCGTTTCCGCTGATGTACGTTACCCGTTTCAATTTTGAGCGAACACCGATAAATTTCGGTGGCAAGATTTTTCTTGATGCCCTTCCGCTTGTCGATGGCGTTGAAGTCTCGATGAACTTCGGGGTGTGGCAGTACTCAGGTGCAGTTAGATTTTTCGATTTCGCCACATTCACCGATTTGGATCAGACAGGGATCCAGGGAGTTCTTGAAAACCCCAATGAGCAGGACTACTATGCAGAGCAGGAATTAACCCTTGAAGCCCTCGATATCTCTTACTGGGGTATGAAAAAAACTCCCTACGCCCGGCTTCACGTGGATCTCAATGTGCGAAAGAACGTGGTTAAATTCCCTCCCGTGGTCAACATCCTTAAGGTCTATGCCGGTGGTGGGCTGAGCATGAACTTTTCCACTCCGGTACTGAGCGCAAAGCTCATTGAGGACGTTCTGGCAAAACAGCACGATCTGGATGTTGCATTTTTCCAAAACCTTTCAGATCTTGAAAATCCCGAGGCGATATGGGGTGATGTCTTGGGGAAGATAACCGATGGGCTGGCCAAACCGGTGATCGGAATGAATGTTATGGCCGGGGTGCAGCTTAAGCTCCCGGTAGTGCCCGTTGGACTATATGCCGATGCAAAAGTCCTGATACCGTTTGCTTCTCTCGACGAATATGTGGAAGTGGGAGGAATAGGTTTTTTGCTCAACACCGGCATCTCCCTCTCCTTCTAAGTTAGTATCCGGCGCTACGGGGTGTATCCGCACCCTGCAGCGCTCTTACGTCGCAGTGGCCGTTAATCCACAATTTCACCATTCTTACCATTTACAGGAGATTTGATGGAAATCATTCAAACAATAATTCTGGGTATCATACAGGGTATAACCGAATTTATCCCTGTCTCTTCTTCAGCGCATCTTGTACTGGGGCAGCTATATATGGGGATTGAACAGCAGGTTAATATAGCCATGGAGGTGGTGCTTCACCTGGCAACCGGCATTGCAATCGTACTTGTTTTCTGGAAAGATATCGTATGGCTTATAAAAGACAGTTTCTCTGCTGATCCACTGAAGAGAAATCCAGCCCTCAGGTATAGCGGGTGGATCATTCTTGGTTCTGTGCCTGCTGCAATCGTGGGGTTAAGTTTCAGAGGAGTAGTGGATGCGCACTTCGGCAACCCGTACATTGCATCGAGTCTGCTTATTGTAACCGCCTTGTTTCTCTTTTTCTCATCTACCCGTGATAACCCCAAAGGGGATCTCACTATCTACAAAGTAATCGCAATTGGCCTAATTCAGGCATTTGCCATTGCTCCGGGGATATCAAGAAGCGGCTCTACCATTGCTGTTGCTCTTCTTGTGGGAGTTTCGCGAAAAGAAGCCGGGAGATTTTCATTTCTTCTCTCCCTCCCAGCCGTTTTCGGAGCAGCGCTGCTGTATGCAAAAGACCTTGGTACAACGACCTTTTCTCTCTCTTCACTTAGCATCGGTTTTCTGGTGAGCCTTGTGGTGGGTATTTTTTCACTAAAGCTGCTGCTTGGTTTTATCCGCAAGGGAAAGCTCTATTACTTTGGCTATTACTGTATCGCCATAGGTCTGTTCACCCTGGCATACCTGACCTTTTTTAATTCCGGCTCAGTGTAACCGGAGCGTATTTTCACCACGTAAACAGAAGAGAAAACAACACCGCAGCAAGGAGAGCGCATGGACCGGCTTTGGGCCCCATGGAGAATGGCCTACATAAAAAATGTAGACAACAAGGATGAGGGGTGTATTTTCTGCACGAAACCTCAAAAGGACCGTGACCGCGAAAACCTGATTCTTTTCAGAGGCAACCACTGTTTTGTAATTATGAACCTCTACCCCTACAACAACGGACACCTGATGGTTGTTCCCTATGAGCACACCAGTGATATTCTCACCCTGAGTGAGCAGACGACACTGGAGATGTGGCAGCTGATCGGATTATGTAAACGGGTACTGAGCCAGACCATACATCCTGAAGCGTTTAATATCGGTATGAATATTGGAAGAGTGTCTGGTGCGGGAATCGATCAGCATATACACATGCACATAGTACCACGATGGAACGGGGATACCAATTTCATGCCGGTGATCGGTGAAACAAAGATTATTTCCCAGGGTATGAATGAGGCTTACGATTTACTTGAACCGGTTTTTAAATCTATGGCGGGCACCATTTTGGATGACCCATCCTGAGAGAATTTCCACAGACAAAGCTCTCCCTCTTCCATTGTTACGTAGTTGTAGTGTCCAAGCCATGCACCGGTATTGCAGTAGACTTTGCCGTTGTGGGTGTGAACAATCTCGCCATGATGAGTGTGCCCGTACATAACGATATCATAGCCAGAATCAAGTTGTCTGAACGCCTCTGTTCGGTACTCCCGTATCAGTTCAGGTGTCAGCAGCCTTGTGGAGTGTTTCCGGCTTGATCCTGAGCAAAATATCCCAAACGGCACCCCAAGATCAGGGTGCAGCATTTTATATAATTTCTGATTGAATCTGTTTCGCAACAGACGTTTAAGGATTCTGTACCCCACATCTTTTTTCAGGATCCCGTCACCATGGTACAGATGAACCTTCTTGCCTTGCAGTGTGATATCAAGAGTATCGGGGCAGATCACTATACCAATGGTCTCGTTGAGAAATTTCCCTAATGCAAAATCGTGGTTTCCCGCAAGATAGTACACGTTAACCCCGGCATTAACCAGCCGGTTCAACTGAGCGAGAATGAGGAAATAGTCTGGTCGTATGGCATACTTATATTCGATCCAGAAGTCAAAGAGATCGCCAATTATGAACAGATCAGACCCGGTTTGATACACCTTTTCCATCAGTTTGCAGAACACCCGGTCGCGGTTTTCACTACCCTCTATTGCTATACCAAAGTGGGCATCAGAGATAAAATATGCGGTACGGCGAGATTGAGCCATGAATTATTTCTTTAACGATTAGGAACCAAACGTGCATACAGTGAAAATAAATTACATAATGCCAAACAGAAGAGTGCTCAACAAAGAGAACAGAAAAGGGGTCTTTTCAGGATTACTCGCGTGAGGGCATGAAGTTTTAGAAACAGCTTTCAAAACGGCATGCTTTTTTCATCAGATTGCGGAAATAGTACAGGACGAACACAAAAAAGTGCCGGTTCGTCCCCAATATTTCTACAAGGACTCTTTTTCAGATACAGGCGTACTGGACAGTAATCACTCCCACAGGTCGTCTGTGGTGTCGAGATCACTTGCCATGTCGCTGAAATTTGCGTTTTCATCATATACATTGCCAAAATTGAGCTCGCGCATATCCTCATCGAGTTCCATATCCTCATCAATGTACTTTTCATCTACATCGCGCAGTATTTCGTCAGCATCGAATTGTTCATCTAATATCATGGTGTGTCACCTCCCTTCGGCGCTTGATTTTCAACTGAAACTGTATAATAGTCGATTTAAAAGTTATTGTCAAGTTCTTTCTCTTCTTTTTGTCATTTTTGCTCTTTTTTTTCCGTTTTCTCTTGACCACATGACATTTCACTGGTTATAGTTCGGGGGTATCTACCTTTTATTTACCGCTGCGTCCTCTGCGAACTCTGCGTTTTAATCCCCCCCCCCTAACTAACAGCTTATGATACTGGCACAAACATACCATTAAGATTTCTGTGCCGGTGGGGTTGGTTGATAGTGGGAGGGTTGAATTTAACGGTAGAGGACGCGGAGAACCGGTGCCGTCCTCGGCAGGCGCCCAGAAATAAAAATCTTAAGGCGCCTAAATTCATACTCACACTCAGACAAGATTGACCACGGTCGCTCCATCACCGCCATCGTTCTGTGCTGCGGAGTAAAAACTCCTCACCTCCATACACAGCTCTACGGTGAGCATATTTTTAACCATCGTTTTTAGCACCGGACCGGTTTCCAAGTCTGAGTGAATACCTTTTCCGTGGATAATAAGCATCTCGTGTATCCCCTTATTGCGGCACTCTTCGAGCGCAATTCGTATCCGCACAGAAGCCTCCAGGGAGGTTAATCCGTGAAGATTGACCGTTTTCCTTGGTTTTCTTCTCTTTCTTGATCCCTTTTTTATGCGGCGTTTACTCTCCGCCACCGACCCGTCCTTGTCAACTACGCCATGAGTCTTGAGGTAGGAGAACATCTGCTGCTGATATTTTGTTAGTTCACTGTTTTCTTCAGACATATCGGCCCTCCTTGATCCAGAGCCGGTTATCAAACCAGACTACGGGCTTGCATATTCCACCGGTAAAAGAGGTGCATACAGCGGCAGTTTTATGTTGACCAAACAGAAAATGCACCGTACCCCTTGAGATCAGATGCTCACTATAGGGCCCGGTAGTTTGAGCCGCACCATGGGTACCGACACCGAATCCCCGGAGCAGCTTTAGTTTTCGATCTTTGCTCAGCAGGTTCTCAATTTCCCGCTTATAGGACTCTGATTTCAGAGAAACGATTTTCCCCTCCTCGATCTGCATTACCAGCGGTTCTCTTTTGTCAGAGGAGTTGCATCTGCAGCTATCCAGCACAAGCGTTCCGCGTGCGGATTTTTCCATCACTTTTACATGTGCACTTCCGGCAGGCAGTGTTCCGGTGGTCTTTTTACCCCCAAGCATCCCGTCATCAAAAACCGCCCCCTCACCGGAATTCATGAAGGTGATATCCGTTCCGTTTGCGCTTTTCACATTTACCACTCCGGAAGCATTGAGCAGAGCAGAACACTTTCTGGTGAACATTCCAAGCCTTTTCCAGTCTATGCCCAAAAGCCTGGCGAATTCACTGCTCTCTGTAAACGGTATATGGATCAACCGTGTCCTGGCAGACGCGGTTAGCTGATGCAATTTGGCCATTTTGTAGGGCAACGCGCTGATAATGATTGCAGCATCAAACTGTGTCAACCATTCACGGATAGTTTCCGAAGGTTCCTCAGCGTTTTTTTTTGGTGCTATCACCACCATAACGGCCTCCGTGCACCTCTCCTTTCCAGCCTCCATAACCGATCGTGCCAGCTCACAGCCGGCCATATCAGTAAGGATTAGAAGCTTTTCCTGTCGTTTCAATCCAAGACAGTTATTTAGCACTTCAACAGCACTGCTCACAATACTCATACCGTTTATTATTTCCATCAATTAAGGGTTTTCTGTTTTTCGCTGCACATGGTGGCAATCACCCCCGTTTTCCACTCAAGAAAGCAGCCCTCAAGAATGTGCACTCTTGCTTTTCGCACCAGTTCCATATAGAAATGGATATTATGAAGAGTCAGGAGCCTTATGGCCAGAATTTCTCCTGCCATATAGAGGTGGCGCAGATATGCTCTGCTGAAATTCTGACAGGTGTAACAGTTGCAGTTATTATCAAGGGCTGTGTCGAAATCCCTGGTATGTGCAGCATTTCTTATGTTGATTTTTCCATTCCAGGAGAACACCGACCCATTGCGCGCATTGCGTGTTGGAAGGACACAGTCAAACATATCGATCCCCCTTTCGATACACTCCAGCAGGTCGATTGGAGTACCTACCCCCATCAGGTAACGGGGTTTCTCCTCGGGGAGCAGCACCGCAGAGTATTTCACCACATCGTAGGTTGTTTTGATCTCCTCACCAACAGCCAGTCCCCCCAGGGCATAGCCGGGAAAATCCATACTGACCAGTTCTTTTGCACAATGCCGGCGAAGCTCTTCACTCGTTGCACCCTGTACGATGCCAAAGAGATACTGCGGGTACCCATGGTGCAATGGGAGGGTGTGGTGATGATCGAGACACCGTTTTGCCCATCCCAGCGTCCTCTCCACCGCTTTTTTCACTACTGAGGGGGCTGCGTTTGCGGGCGGGCACTCATCAAAGACCATTATGATGTCAGCACCGAGGTTATGTTGTATCTCCATGACCCTCTCGGGGGAGAAGAAATGAGTTGATCCATCGATATGAGACCGAAACGCAACTCCCTGGTCGGTTATTTTAGAGATATCCCTGAGGCTGAACACCTGAAAACCGCCACTGTCGGTAAGAATCGCCCCATTCCAGTGTTCAAAGTGGTGCAATCCACCGGCATCCCTGATCAGCTCATCACCGGGGCGCAGGTGAAGGTGGTAGGTATTGGCAAGGATAACCGGACTTGCGCAGTCATAAAGATCCTGGGGCGAGAGGGATTTCACCGTTGCCTGAGTACCTACGGGCATGAATATAGGTGTATTGATCTGGCCGTGTGCAGTTGTAAGCACCCCGGCCCTTGCGTTACAGAGTGAATCATTTTTAATAAGAGTAAAGATTGAATCGTTCACCATAATAGCTCCTGAATACCGTCAAATTGGGTATGTACCTGATTGACCCCTTCCGTTCACCCTGCGCCCCGCCCGGCGTGGGCGTTACAGTAATAGCGAAGAAAAAGCAGAGATAGTATTGAAAAAGTGTAGGAAAAAGAGTTTTAAAATTAGTAATGGGGTTACTATTCTCAAAACGATATCTTTCTACCCTCTCTGCGCTCCAGGCGTACTGTTTGTTCAAGCCTGGGCACACCATCTGCGTTACCTACAGCGATCAGGTTAACACCTCTGGCGACCCGGGCGGTATGGAAACGGTGTGTGCTCCCTTTTACGCACCAAAATGCTGTGAAACAGTTGGCTGCATCAAAGGCGCAGAGCAGGACTCAGTGTGAGTGCAACGGTCTGCAGACCAATCAGGTTTAAACCCGTGTGGTGCAATTTTTACCAACTCTAGTAAAAATAGTTTTTACGAAAACGATAAACAGCTGTTCATTTGATTAAATATTTTGCCCGCAAACAGCAGAATGAGTTATTTTTAACCGATACTATAATGGGAATGAATGTATTGTTTATCATAACCCCTCCTACATTTAAAGGTGAACACTTTTAAGTGGTAGTACAGTCACCGGTTCAGATAGAGTTACCATCTGGATTTCCGTTTCGGAACAGAGAGCAGAACTGTTTCGATATCACAACAGGCACGTTTCCAATCTGAAAGGACTTCATTTGAGCATCCTTGAAACAATCAAATCACCCGCAGATCTCAGAACGCTTTCTATAGAAGACCTTACCACGCTCTCCGAGGAGCTGCGGCAGTTTCTTGTACACTCGGTGAGTAAAACCGGTGGCCATCTGGCATCAAACCTTGGTGCAGTTGATCTCACCATTGCTCTTCACCGCGTCTTCAAGACCCCGGAGGACAAAATTGTCTGGGATGTTGGCCACCAGGCCTACGTTCACAAGATCCTTACGGGCAGAAGAGACCAATTCGGTACACTGCGCCAGCATGGTGGCATAAGCGGTTTTCCCAGGATCTCCGAAAGTGAATATGACAATTTTTCTGTAGGACACGCTTCCACATCGATTAGTGCAGCGCTTGGTCTTGCTATTGGCAGGGATATTAAAAAGCAGAACAACTCGGTTGTGGCGGTTATCGGGGATGGTTCGCTGAGTGGCGGACTGGCTCTTGAGGGTCTCAACAATCTTGGATCAAGCAACACCAGAATGACGGTCATACTAAATGATAATGAGATGTCAATTTCAAAGAATGTTGGTGCTCTCTCCCGCTATCTCACCAGAGTGATAACCGACAAGCGATACAACAAGCTGAAAACCGAAATATGGGATCTGCTGGGCAACCTTTCAAATGTGGGTAAGGGTCTGCGGAGCATCGTGAGAACAGTAGATGATGCGATCAAGCATGTTATTATCCCTGGTAAACTTTTTGAGGATATGGGATTACGGTACATCGGCCCGATAGATGGTCATAACATTGAGGAGATGCTTGAGGTCTTTGAATTTGTGAGAAATGATACAACCGGACCGGTACTTATACACACCATTACCAAAAAGGGCAAAGGGTACCGTTACGCAGAACAGGATGCCACCAAGTACCATGGCATAAGTAAATTTTCTCCCAATACCGGGGATGTTATCAAGAAATCCCCTGCAGCTCCCACCTACAGCACCATTTTCGGTGAAACAGTAGCACAACTGGGAGATGAATTTGAGAATCTTGTAGCAGTGACTGCTGCCATGCCCGACGGAACCGGGCTCAATAAGTTCAGGGATGCCTATCCTGATCGATTTTACGATGTTGGTATTGCCGAGCAGCACGCGGTTACCTTTGCTGCCGGCCTTGCGCTTGAGGGGCTCAAGCCGATTGTGGCAATCTATTCCACTTTTCTGCAAAGATCTTACGATCAGATCATGCAGGATGTGGCACTTGACAAAACAAATGTAGTGTTCTGTCTTGACAGAGCCGGACTGGTTGGTGATGATGGTCCGACACACCACGGCATGTTTGATCTCTCCTATCTGCGGACGGTGCCCGATGTGGTGATCATGGCTCCCAGTGATGAAAAGGAGATGCGTGATATGATGTATACAGCGGTGCAGTATGAGCAGGGTCCTGTCTTTATCCGTTACCCCCGTGGTGGCGGACCGGGTGCACCATTTGATCTCCCGTTCAGTCTTCTGGAGATCGGAACACCGCAGACCTTACACCGCGGCACCTCATTGGCCCTGATCTCAATCGGGGATATCTATAGTGATGTGCGGGTTGTTCATGAACGGCTGGCAGCGCAGGGGGTCGACACAACATTTGTGGATGCACGGTTTGCAAAGCCACTGAACAAAGAGTACTACCGGGAGATCCTCTCAACACATACTCACATTGTCACTTTTGAAAACAATACCCTTTGCGGTGGTTTCGGTTCGGCGGTTCTTGAGCTTGCAGCGCAACTAAATCTTGCTTCCCCCCCGAAGATCAGCTGTATCGGACTGCCCGATATGTTTGTTGACCACGGGGATGTCAGCATCCTCCGCAGGGAACTTGAGCTTGATATCGATTCGATTTACAAAAAGGTAACAGGTTTTTTTGGGGTTGCCTGCGAAGAACATTGATCCCAGGAAAAGTAGCCCGCTTGCATCTGGTAAAAAAAGCGCACGTAAACCGGTACCTACAGCAGGAGTCACAGCGAGAGAGAAGTATCGCTCACTGTGACTCCCACCACTGCACAACAGCTTCGCTTACCCCCTCTTAACACCCTTAAACACCATCTCCAGATGTTTATCTTCTGGAGGTTTTGAGAAGATACTGAACACAATCGTACAGATGGCAGATATTGGAAGCGCCACCACAATGGGGTCGACATTCTGAAGCCAGGGGGTTGAAGCCAGGCTGTCAACGCCAAAGAGCGCTCTGCATATCCCCAGGGGTGCAGACTCCTTGATATGGACAAATACCAACCAGAACGAACTTACGGCAAGTCCGCTTACAAAACAGGCAATAGCGCCGGCTTTGGTGATTCTTTTGGTATAAAGAGCCCCGAAGTACATTGGGAGAAACGTGGCTGCACAGAGGCCAAAAAATATGGCTGTACCGATAGCCACGATGGCAGAACCCTGCTCAAAGAACTTGGGCAGTGCATACGCCAAAGCAGCACTAATGATAATGGTCACACACATCGCCAGTTTTGTAGTGAGTACCGAACTGGTGGTTTTTATTCCCAGTCCCTTCTCAAGGAAATCCCTGCCAAAGGAGCTGCCCATTGTGTGAAACTGAGAAGAGAGCGTTGACATTGCTGCTGCAAGAAGAGTCACCAGAAATACTCCGGTAAACCAGGGCGGCATAGACATATTGATAAAGAGTGGGATGATATTATCGGTCATTTTTTCCACGGCAAAAAAGGAGACCATCCCCATGGTTTGGGAAAAGTATACGTTGGTTAGTGCTCCAACGGTAAATGCCACACCGGTCATAATAATTATGAAAACCCCACCGATAAGAACCGCTCTGTTTAGTTCCTTGTTGCTTTTGACGGTCATGAAGCGTACCACCAGCTGCGGCTGTGCCAAGACTCCTATTCCAACCCCCAGCACAATCGTACTGACCAGCTGCCACCAGAACACCGATCCGGTCTGCGGCATGGCAGTCCATCCCCGGTGCCCCGCTGCTCCAAAGATTTGTACCGCCTGGTCCTTGAGTGCCGAAAGGGCGCTGTGTGCCTCAACGACTCCACCCAGGTTTATATAGGTAAACACCAGCAGAAAGATCATTCCCAAAAACATGATCGACCCCTGGAAGGCATCGGCATACATCACTCCCTTCAAGCCCCCCATTACAACATATACCGCAACCACCGATACAAAGAATATAAGGGCCACCTCATAGTTTATCCCCAGAGTCTGGGCGATAAACTGTGTACCCCCAATGATCACCGATCCTGCGTAAAGCGGCATCGCCACAAAGATCAGCAGTCCGGCTGCGGTCTGAAGAAATCTGGAGTCAAACCGTTTGCCAATAAATTCCGGAAACGTGTGGGCATCCAGATTGTGTCCGATCTTTCGTGTTCTTTTTCCAAAAACAGCGAATGCGATAAATATACCCACAAAGATATTTAAAACGGTCAGCCACAACACCCCCATTCCGTAGACTGCAGCAGCACCTCCGAAGCCAACAATGGCCGCGGTGCTGATAAAGGTGGCTCCATAGGAGATCGCCATAATGACCGGATGTGCCTTTCGTCCGGCGACGAGATAGTCAGAGGCGTTGCTGGTTCCCCTGTAGCCAAGATAGGCAAGAAAGGCATTTACAAGCAAAAACAACAACACGATACTTCCCAAAAGAATCAGATTCATTGTACACCTCCGCTTCTCTCCATTGCCTCGGGTTCATGCTGTTCCCACTCAAGCTCCTCGGCGATCTCCTTTGCCTCATCTTCATCTTTGGGTTTATTCCAGTTAAGGTACCCGTAGATGACACACAACAATGCAGCCGCTATGGACAAAATATATGCGGCAAAAACCCCTGCCCCTTCAAGCCCTAAAAACATCCGGACACTCCTTTGGTATAAGACTATAAATGGTTGTTATCTCTGTTTGTTTTGTATACACCACTGGTTAACATTCTCAGATAGAGATCCCACTGCTTGATATACTCGTCTCTTATCCGGTCAGAATCCGGGTGCACAGAGAGTTTATATACAAAGTCATTGCGGGTCTTGATCAGCAGCCACTGAAGAAGCTCTATGAGATCCTCAAGTGCAAACGCCAGATTCTTATCCTCCATACCGGAAAACAGTTTTTCAAATTTACCCAGAAAAATGTGGCGGACCTTTTCAATTAGGACCGGGTCCCTCAGCAGGTTGCTTTTCACAATAAAAGCGATCATTGGGGGGTGATCTATATAGAAGTCGATTGCAATGGAAGCGATCAGTCTGAATCGTTCAAGTATGTCGCCCGGAAGGCTTCGCTCTTCTTTGTTGAGTCGATCTCCAATATAGTTGTACAGGGCGCAATAGGTGTAATCAACGGCAAAAAGGAAAAGATCCTCTTTACTTTCTATATATTCATACAGCCCTCCCTTTGAAATTGCGGCCCCTTTAACGATTCTGTCGGTGGACCCTTTTTCAAAACCATGAATCCCGAACTCCTCAATACTGCTCTGAATAACCCGTTGTTTCTTGAGGTCGGGGAGATTGTGGAATGTACGTTTCACCTGCTTGCTTCATTTCAGTTACAGTGTGCCGGGGAGCCGACTGTGCGGTCGGTTTCTGATGTTTAAAAGTAAATATAACTTATGTTCAGAGCTGCCGGGGTAGGGGAAGGGTGATTTTTGCTGAAACAGCAGTAACTACGGGTATATTACTGGAACAACGGCGCTTTTCCAGAATATATATTTTTATCTGCCAAGAGCATTGCCGGGGAGTGGTGGCGCTGTTTTCTTTTGTCAACTTTTTCACCATACTCCCCGGAAGTGGCAACGCGAGAAGAGTCTCATGCTGTGGAATGACATTAGTGCGACCATAGCGACCGGCTGTTGTTAAAAAGGGTCAGGGTTATGACCAGTAAGAGCGCTGTGGCCTGCGGGCAACTAAGGACCGATTCGTACAGCGTTCCCACAAGGTTACTCCCGGCAAGTATCACAAAGAAAGGTGCAGATAATGATCTGGAATCAGACGATGGAGTGTGCAGACCGCAAAATGATGGAGCTCTACCAAAGCGAGAAGCTGCGGGATATGGTGAGCAGGGTGTATCACAACGTACCCTTTTACCGACAGAGAATGCAGCAGATGCATGTGGGTCCCGAAGATATCAAAACGGTTCATGACCTGCACAAGCTCCCCTTTACAACCAAGGCGGACCTTCGCGACAACTACCCCTACGGTCTGTTTGCTGTGCCGACCTCAGAGATTGTCAGACTGCACGCATCCTCCGGGACCACCGGTAAACCTACGGTGGTCGGCTATACCAGAAAGGATCTCTCGACCTGGTCGGAAGTTGTTGCGCGGACACTCTCCTGTGCGGGGATATCGCGTGAAGATTTCATACAGATTGCTTATGGCTATGGTCTTTTCACCGGAGGGCTGGGTATTCACTACGGAAGCGAGAAACTGGGGGCTACCGTTATCCCTGTTTCAGGAGGAAATACCAAGAGGCAGTTACAACTGCTGCAGGATTTTGGCAGCACCGTTTTGGCCTGCACCCCCTCCTATGCACTCTATCTTGCCGAGGCGATAGAGGAGCACGGTTTCAAGGATGGCGATCTGAAACTGCGGGTGGGTATTTTCGGAGCCGAGCCATGGTCTGAGAGTATGCGAAGTTCAATCGAAAACAATCTGGGAGTGATGGCAATAGACATCTACGGTCTCAGTGAAATTATCGGCCCCGGCGTGGCCAGTGAGTGTGAAAAAAAGTGTGGTTTGCACATAAACGAAGACCATTTTATCCCTGAAATAATCAACCCCGAAACTCTTGAACCGGTTGAAAAGGGGGAAAAGGGTGAGCTTGTCTTTACCACCATTACAAAAGAGGGTCTTCCTCTTTTGCGTTACCGTACCCGTGATCTTACCCGCCTTGACTACCAACCCTGTGCATGCTCACGCACCCTGGTAAGAATGGAAAAATGCCTTGGCAGAAGTGATGACATGCTTATAATACGAGGGGTAAATATTTTTCCCTCTCAGGTTGAAACCGTTCTTCTGGAAATGAGTGAAACCCTTCCCCACTACATGCTCATTGTGGAGAGAGTCAACAACCTGGACTCGCTTACACTTATGGTTGAAGTTGAAGAGCAGTTTTTCTCCGATGAGATCAAGGAGCTCGAAAGGCTCTCCGCAAAGATCAGGCACAATGCTGAAAGCGCTCTTGGTATCAGCGTGGGAGTGAAACTTGTGGAGCCAAAGACGATAGAGCGAAGCGAGGGGAAAGCAAAACGGGTAATTGACAAAAGATCACTCTGAGACCACACACAAAAAAAGGAGTTTTTCCTATGATAATACAACAGCTCACCATATTTCTTGAGAACAAATCAGGCCGTCTCACCGAGGTTACCGAGGCCCTGGCTGCCACCAGGATCAATATATCGGCACTGAGCATTGCAGAGACCTCGGAATACGGCATTTTACGCCTCATTGTTTCCGATCCCCAGGCCGCAGTAACAGCGCTCAAAGAGAGACATTTCAGCGTAAATCTCACCGATGTTATTGGCATTTCGATCCCCAATCAACCGGGATCGCTTATGAAGGTGATAACCGTTCTCTCCAAACACGATATCAGTGTGGAGTACATGTATGCCTTTGCAACCGCAGACGGGGCACAGGCGATAATCCGTTGTGATGATCTTGATGGGGCAATCGATCTCTTATCCGGTAATGAGACCACGCTGCTCAAGGAGTCCGATCTTTAGAATAAGACCGGGGCGGTTTGCGCGGGTGGTGCCGGGTGGGGAGAAGAGTGGAAAATGTACCCGCTCTGTTGTATTCTCCGCCCCACGTTCAAAAAAGAACGGTGAGGATTAAAAAGATCCCACCGTCTCCTGTGTGCTCCCAAAAGAGCGGTCATTCCACAAAAGCTCTGCATGAGAGTTCAAACTCATACTGCGTGTACCGGTACTCCCTCTTCTTTGGGGGGAAATTTTTGTCATCGAAGGCGTGTGCATCTTCTGGATTAATCTGGTACAGATCGCTTGAGATATATCGCCACGCTCCTTTGGGTATTGCACCTGGCTGCAGTTCCAGGGCCATAAGGCCGTAAGGGAATTTTCCATCAGGATCGCTTATGTTAAAATCCGATGAACTCTTGAAACCGGCCTTCAAGTAGTTTTTTGGATGTCCCTCGATGATTATTATATTATGTCCGTTTTCGAGAGCGACCCTTTTTGCATGCTCTATCAGTGCAGTACCGATACCCTTTCTTTGATACTCCGGCAGCACTGTCAGCGGTCCGAAATTGACAGTCTCGATTCTGTTTCCGGATTGATCGGCGATATTTGATCTTACAAACATGATGTTTCCAACGATTTTTTTATCCACTTCTCCAACAAAGGCAAGATTGCTGATAAAGTCGGGGTGATCTCTCATGATATGAACCAGATAGTGCTCATCACACCCCATAACGTAGAGGTTCCAGAATGCTTCACGGGTGATCTGTTCCACTGTTTTGTAGTCGCAGGGCGTTTCATTTCGGATGGTTATGTTCATTGATTTTTTGTCTCCTGGACTAAGGGATAAATGAATACAGGAAAATAAGAAATGACAAAGACTTTTGTAACCTTATTACTAAGGGACCGGCCCCTCGATACACCGGCCCCTCGATACACCGGCATCGGAATGCCGGCACTCGGGGACCGGGGAGCAAGACCGCAGCGGAATGCTGGCACTCGGGGACCGGGGAGCATAGCCCGCAGCGGAATGCTGGTACGCGGGGAACGGGGAGCATAGCCCGCAGCTTACAAACTTTTTAGGGGCGTTCAGTAGGATGCAACTGAGAAGCAAAGAGGTACAATCGCAAGCTCCCCGAGTAGCAGGTCCGCCTGCTGTATCGAGGGGAGATACTTGGGGACCGGCCCCTCGATACACCGGCATCGGAATGCCGGCACTCGGGGACCGGGGAGCAAGACCGCAGCGGAATGCTGGTACGCGGTGACCGGGGAACCGAGGTATAGGAATTATGTATATTTTCAAATCAATGGCCACTTACTTTAATCCCAAAAGGGGTACAGCCCTGAGCGCTCAACACTCACAGACCGAGCCTGTTTTTCCCCAAACCCCAAAGGTTTCGGTGATAATTCCATCGTACGGACGACAAGAGGTGCTCACCTCCACAATAGGGTATCTGCTCAAACAGCCCTATCCCGATTTTGAGATCATTGTAGTTGCACAGAAAACTCCTTATCAGGCCAGAATATCTGACATTAGGCTTAAGACGCTGTTTCTTAGAAAGGCAAATCTTCCGTTTGCGCGCAATGCTGGAATACGGGCTGCTACCGGGGAGCTTATTTTGTTTTTGGATGATGACATAGAGCCATCACCTGATCTTATTGGCAGACATGTGGAAGCGCATAAGGGAATGTCGGCAGCTGTGGTTGGCAGGGTCATTGACATAAACAACACCGGAAAACGTGACAGCGTGTGTTTTTTTGATCCTGACACATGTGAATACCTTATTGACTTTGCATTAAGGGAGCGTCAGGAGAGTTTGAGCATTATGGGCGCAAACACTTCAATTAAAAGAAGTGTATTGAAGGAGGTACAATTCGACCCCCTTTTCTTTGGCAATTCACTGTGGGAAGAGGTGGATGTTGCTTTTCGTCTTCGAGCCCTGGGGCATACCATTTTATTCGAGCCCTCTGCAGAAATAAATCACCTGATGGTTTCCGGTGGTGGATGCAGGTCAGCGGGTGCAGGGTTTGACACATTTGCGAGGTTTTCAAACAATTTCCTT
>SKJJ01000161.1 GCA_007115975.1 Chitinispirillum sp. | reverse complement strand
AGCAAGGGTCATCGTCTCCTTAAGGGATTCAATTACCACCTTTACTTTGTAAGAATCTTCCCGATGTATGCGTGTACGACCTGTTTTGCTGGTTTTCCTGCTCATGTTTTTTCTGTTTACAGTGGCTCCTTGTTGATTGTTGATATTTTAAAGATACAAGGAAAACCACTTAAATACTGAATAAAAACTGTTCGAAAAAACCAGACCATCACAGACACGGTGGCATGCGACTTTCATCACACATGGCTGAGATTGCAGTAAGTAATGCGGCCAAACGTGCTGGTATTACAAAGACAATAACTCCACATGTTCTCAGACATACCTTTGCAACACACTTTCTTGAAACCGATGGAAGGTTACCGGTTCTCCAGCAGCTTTTGGGACATGAGCATATCTGCACCACCGCACGGTTTCTTCTGTTGTGTGGAATTAAAAGGTGAAATAGGTGTAATGTCAAAGGCGAAAGCTATTAAAGTGCTCACCGGACATTTATGAGATGTTATTGGAAACCCAGAGGGTATGCTTTTTATAGAAATTCGCGAGTTTACAAAGGCAACCAACTATTGTAAAACAACTCTTTTGGGCATCCGTTTTACAGGGAGAACCAAGGAGCGGACGGTTCGGCTGGGCTCAGTGCTCACCGCAGCACCCCAGACGCTGCAACGGCAGAATTTACAAAAGCAAGCTGACCACAATCAGGTTACTGATCAGAATCAGCACCATCGCAGCCACGACGGCTTTTCTGGTCGAAGCACCAACTCCAACCGCCCCACCCTTTGTAGTAAAGCCATAATAGCAGCCACACAGGGCAATGACAGCACCAAACACAAAAGCCTTAACCATGCAGACAACAATATCCTGAACAGTGAACAGCAGGCGTACACCCTTGTAAAAATCGGAAAAACTCAATCCAAGGGCATACTCAGCAAGAAGCTGTGCACTTACAATGGCAAAAAAGGCGGAAAAAACGGTTAGCACCGGCACCATAATGGTTGCAGCAAGAAATCGGGGAGCCAACAGGTAAGAGTAGGGTTCAAGAGAGAGACAGACCATCGCATCAACCTGTTCAGTTACTTTCATAGTACCAAGTTCAGCAGCAAGTTTTGCCCCGACTCTTCCGGTAACCACAAGGGCAGTAAGAACGGGTCCAAGCTCGGTAAAAACAGCTTTACCCACCGCAGCTCCAAGATAGGTGAGCGGCACAGCATCGGCAAAAAGATACTGCACCTGCCATGCACTGACGGCACCGGTAAAGACTGCAGTCAAAATAACGATTGGAATGGAGGTGACCCCAAGTACCATCATCTGCTCAGCCATAAGATGATTCTTCTTCACTAGAAAGGGTATGGTTTTCAGGATTCTGAAAAGGAAGCCCCCCAGAGATCCGATCCATTCAACAGATTCACGGGTAGAACGGCCGAATGAAACGGCTATGCTGTCAAGTGCTCTTATCATTGTCAAATTAGCCCTTCAGAATAGTTTTCGAATAGGGTGCACCGGCATGCATCTCTACTTTTCGTCTTTCCCTTCAGCCCTGTTTTTTGCCGTTTTCCAGAGACGACGGGTATGAATGTAGGGAAAAAACAGAACCGCATATAAAACCGGTACACAAAATCTCCACATTGTGGTCTTAAATGAAATTGCACAATCAAATTCCAGATAATTTTTCATGAAAACGGGTTGAAGTGAGAGCTCCCAATCCCTTTTCTGCATGACCATGGCAGATTTAATTGCTGTAAAATAGCCATAGATTTTTCCGGTATGAACCGGATCGCTCAACCCTGCTTTTATGTCGGCTTTGAGGCAGTTAAACCTGATAAGCCTTGTTAAACTGCTAAAAAACCTTTTTAACCAGTTTACTATTTTTCCTCTCCAGCGTCTATCCCTAACCATAAAATATATTCGTTTCCCGTTTAGAAGCTGGGGGATTTTCCTCTTTCCCTGTTTTCTGTGTGATAGTTCGTTTTCACAGACGGGCTCTTTTAAATCGGTTAAGTCAACCCTCTCCTGAGTGTCTGATATCTCTTTCTCAGCTTCGTCAATCCCCTCTTCAGGGCTATCGGCTGGAGGTTCTCTCTGCTCCGGAAACCCGGATTCTCTATTCTGGGCTGCCTCCTTGCTTTCAAATAAATCTGCAGGACGAAGACGTTTGCCAAACACCCTTCCGTCAATCAACCCCTTTGAAAGATCATACTCCACTGAGAGCAGAAATGGGTTGATCCACCTGAGCACTATGGTGCCCGCCACAGTTCTTTCCCTGTAAGATACTTTCATTTTAAAGGTGAACGAACCGAACAGGGCTATCAGCAAAATAAGCACAAGAAAAACAGCGATGCCTAAAATTATCGTCCACATATACCCTACAACTCCTTAAATTCCGGTGCAGGTTCAAAAAACGATGAGGTGAGGTCTGCAAGAATTTGCGGACCATCCGGGGTAATAACTTGATCTACTTTTACATCATGTGGGCTACCGGGAAGCGGTGCGGCACTTACCTGGCAATCAAAAGCCAGACCGATAATTGGCACCCTTCCCTTTAGTTCACTTAAAAACCGGTCATAATATCCACCACCGCGCCCCAATCGTGTACCTTTTCTGTCAAAGGCTATACCGGGACAAATTATGTACCCGACATCACTTTTAAAAAAGTTTCCCCGCAGGCGTTCTGCTGGTTCAGGTATCCCGTACTCTCCTGCTGAGAGGTCATTTTCATGGTCGGTTATTTCAGCGATTCCTATATTCCTGCTGCCCGGGACACAGTAGGGTACCACTACCCTCTTACCCTGTTTGATCATAGCGCGGATGAGCTTTGAAGTATCCACTTCAGCGCCTTTACTGCAATATACCATTACCGATCCTGAAGATTGAAACCGGGAGTTTGAAAAAAGATGAGAATGGATTTTTTGGGACAGTTCGAGTCGGTGCGATTTTTCGATACTTTTTCGGCACTCCTCAAAGTGCTTTCTGAGCAGCTGTTTATGACCTGTTGATTCGAGCCCATTGTTATTGATGGAGTGTGTGAGCGCCTCAAGTTCAGTTTTGAATCTCTCTCTGTACTGTTGTAGAACCGAAATCAATCTGGCGGCTTGTCTGAAAATTCGTAGCATCTCTTTTGAGCCAAAAAGAAGAAGCACCAGCATACCAATGACCACAATTTCAAAGAATCCAATTCCTGTATTCAACTTCTTTTCCTCTCTGCCAGTGCAGTAATCAACACACTAATGATATATAGGGAGGCAAGCGGCAGTACGATCAAAGCTTGAGAGAATATATCCGGGGGTGTTAACACTGCTGCAACAGAGAACATCGCCACCGTTGCATAGCTTAGATTTCTAATAAGAAATTTATGGGTCAATATACCAGTTCGTGCAAGGGTAAAGGATATGACAGGCATCTGAAAAACCACCCCAAGGGAGAGGGAAATTTTTATCATGAATCCCAGATATTCATCAGCCCTGAAAACCGGATCCAGTCGTCCCGCAGCATACGAGGTTAAAAATTTCAACAGGTAGGGCAGGGAGAAATAGCTAAACAGAATCCCGGCGAAGAAAAAGAGTGTCGAAAGAGACGCTACCGGCAGAATCATCTTTTTCTCATTTTTTTGGAGAGCCGGAGAGAGGAATTTCCAAAACTGGAAGGAGACAATGGGAGCGGCAATCACCGTGGCGACTGCAAAGGCAATTTTCAAACTCAGTATAACACTTTGTGCGGGATTGGTGTAAATCAGCAGGGGAGCAGGTTCTGCAAACCGAAGTGGATAGACTAAGAGCAGATCAAAAATATGCTTCCAAAAAACGATACAGGGCAGGGCACAGAGCAAAACAGCTGCGATGCTTTTTATCAGTATCCACCTGAGTTCTTCCAGGTGCTCCAGAAAAGTCATTTCGTTAAAATTCGAAGCAGAACCCATGGTCAGACTATCACACCCCTGTTTTGGACCAATTTTTATTGTTATTTTTTAACCAGAACCTGCTTTTTCTCTTCATTTTTCTCCCCAGATGACTTTGGATCCACCTCTTTTTCAAATTCCGAAGAAGCCTTTTTAAACTCCTTAATCCCAATTCCAAGGCCCCTGGCCAGTTCGGGGATTTTCTTCGCCCCAAAAAGAAGCACTACAATAGCCAGGATTACCAATAACTCCTGAGCTCCAATAAATCCCATAAAAAACCTCCTGGTCCGATTTATATTATTATAGTGTTAAAAATACAATCCAAACCCTAACAGAAACCACTAATTACAACGAAACGGACCCCTATGCTTGATGCAGATATCCCCATCTATGGAATACATGCAGTAGAAGAGCTGTTAAAGAGCCGAAAACAGGACATAGAACATGTCTATTTCGATAAAGACAAAAAAAATGCAGATCTTTTCAATCTCATAAAGCTGTGCAGAAAAGAGCGCTTGAACTACAATCTGGTTCCTGAAATCAAACTCAACAACCTCTCCGCAAGCTCAAAACACCAGGGGGTCGTGGCCTTTTGCAGTATCAAACACTATTGCAGCTCCCAGGAGTTAGAAGAGATCATCGCCTCAAAAGAGGCTCCCTTGCTGCTGGTCGCAGCATCCATTGAAGATCCGGGAAATCTCGGGGCGATCATTCGCTCAGCGGTTGCATTTGGAGTTGACGCCCTTCTTCTGGAGAGAAAAAACACGGTAGCACTCAACGCCTCCGTTGCACGCAGCTCTGCGGGAATGGTAGAGCACCTCCCCATCTGCAAACCACGGAATCTTGAAGGATTACTTAATGATTTAGGAGAGAGAAAATTCACCATTGCAGGTGCCAACATGCACAAAGGAGATACTCCGGAGAGCGTGAACCTAAGCGGACCGCTAGTATTAATTTGTGGAGGTGAGAGCAGAGCGATACCACCCTACCTGGATAGATTGTGTACTACTTATCTGAAAATCCCCATGAGCCCTGCAGCCCAATCGCTGAATGCTTCTGCTGCTTCAGCGGTTCTTATGTATGAGAGTATGCGTCAGAGGGGTTTTCCTCAGTGTGGTGAGTAAGGACAGGATTATTGGAAGAAAGGAGTTGAAAGGAGATGCACTATATAGAGCACCATTACCGTTTCTCTCCTCGCCAGACCCCTGATTTCATAGTTTTTAAGCGTGTTTTTTGCTCTGCTCACCCAGAACTCCTAGCCGAAGGGTTCCTGCTCACTTTTGATGTAGTGCAGGAGCCCTTCGACTCAGACGCACCTTCGCTCAGGGTGAGCGAAGGAATCATATGCAATGAAGACTATATGACAGATCGCACCTTAACTTAACCCCTATGAGATTAGAGGCCTTCACCACAATTGCAAAGCATCAAATGCATTATCACACAGCCCCTACCCGGGCGGACGAAACTCCAAAATTTCAGGCCACAAAAAAAACAGCGGAAAAGGAATAAACCCGTTCCGCCGCCTCTGTACGAAATACCAGCAATCTTACACCTAAAAAAAATTACAGCAGTGAAAGCACACTCTGCGGAGTCATGTTTGCCTGTGCAAGCATGGCAGTACCAGACTGAGTTAGAATCTGGTTACGGGTAAACTGTGAGCTTTCTGAAGCAAAGTCCACATCACGTATCAGCGACTCAGCTGCCTGCTGGTTGGTGTTGGAGATGGTGAGGTTGTTGATTGCATGATCAAGACGGTTGATGTATGCTCCAACATTCGAACGCATGGTGTTGACTTCATCAATAGCAGAATCCAGTGCAGTTATTGCAAGAACAGCACTTGCCTGGTTGCTAAGATTGGAATCAACGGCAACATCATCTCCGGCGATCTCCATGTCGTTTGCAGAGAGTGAAGCGATCTGGATCTGAATGCTGTCAGTACCTTCAACCGCATTTGCATCTATCCACAAAAAAGATCCATCACCTACGCCAAACCTGGTGTTGGTAGTCTCCCCATCCTGCTCAGAGATCAATTTCATACCGTTGTAGTTGGTCACTTCAGCGATACGGTCGATTTCAGAAACAAGCTGTCCAAATTCCTGATTGGTGTAAGCACGCTCAGTGTCGGTAAGCGTGTCATTGGCGGACTGCACAGCCAGTTCACGCATTCTCTGCAGGATATCAGAGATCTCATTTGCAGCACCTTCTGCAATAGTAAGAGCAGCGATACCATCCATGGCATTACGTCGTGCCTGGGAAGTACCTCTGATCTGTGTACGCAGGTTTTCAGAAACACCAAGTCCGGCAGCATCATCACTTGCACGGTTGATACGAAGACCAGTTGAGAGGCGTTCAAGTGAAGTGGACATGTCGCGGTTAACTCTGCTCAGAGAACCCTGGGTTACCATTGAAGCGATGT
>SKJJ01000169.1 GCA_007115975.1 Chitinispirillum sp. | reverse complement strand
GATTCCACCGACACATAGGTATCCTCAGGGGGCGCAAATAATTCCCCCGTGGCTCTCCAGTTTTGGGGTAACCAGCTGTGTCCGGTGACTTTGTACTCTTCCATTACTGGAAGGTAATGCTTGTCCCACCCCTTGAAATCGTAATAGAGGTAACGGCGTACGGGATTGTCGGTACTGTCCATTGCAAGAAGGTTAATACCGTCAGTTTTTGAGTCGAACCCTGCTTCACTGGCTATGGTAAAAGGGATATCGGCCAAGGAGACCGGAAGGTCCGAAACGGTAAGATCTCCTGTTGCCCCAAAGGGTTTTATAAGAACTAACGGCAGTGCAGATTGCAGATATCGATGCGGAATATTGTCCCACTGTTGCTGTGGTGTGCCAAGGTGGTCGGGAAGTGTGCCGAAATTGATATCCACACTATAGTCCCCTCCGCCGTGATCGGAAATGATTACCAGTGTCGTTTTATCATAAATCTCAATTTCTTTCAGTTTTTCGATAAGACGGCGTGTTACCTCAAGTGATGCAACAGAGTGCCGGACAAATCCCTCTCTGGTTGAGGGGAGCCTGTCAAGCTGAAGATTTTCATTTAAGAGAAAAGGCTCATGGGGAACAGGGAGGTGGTACATTTTAAACGATGGCCTGGTCTGACAGGCTTGAGCCTGAAGTGCGAGGTTTTGAATAAAATCAATTGCCATGTGGAAATGTCTGGCTTCAGCAGGCCCTTGTGTGTCGCACTTTCCGGAGCTATAAAAAGTGTGTAGTGTGTGGGTAAATTGCCACTGATACTCATTGAGAATGATGGGTTTAAAAAAATGGGGAATAGAACGAAACAGGCTTAAATCAATGAGTTTCCCGGCTTCACCTATCTGTTCCTGAAAGTCAATATGAGTGGTGATGTTTGAAGCAACTGATTCTGAAAAGTGAATGGTTCGGTGTACCCATGGAAAGAGGTCCACTCTCCAACCGGCTTGTATCATTTGGGTGGTAATCGAGGAGGAGGTAAAGGACTCTTGGAGAAATTGCTGAATAGGGATATGGTTCTCATACCATTTTCCCGTAAGAAGCAGGGGCATGGTGGCATAGGTTTTTGAATAGGCGGATGCGGCGTTTCTATAAAAAGTAAAGCCATCGAAAACTTCGTTATATTCAGGGTGAGAGAGAAGTATCTCCTGCATCACATCTGCCTGAAATGCATCGAGTATAACAAGAATGATGTTTTTTTCCTCCGAAAAGAGGAACCGGTGAGATTCATCTATTTGGTAGTAGTGTGCACTTACCGGTTCTGGTGCACTGTGTAACTCTCCCAGCAGTGCAACAGATTGAATTACTATAACCACCACAGAAAAGGGAACAGCGCGTTTGACTATGAGATTTCTGAATAGCAGCGATACCCCAATCACGGCTATCCAGATCAGGGTATCTATAAGCCCGGGAACCCACATTCCCAGCCAGTCCATCGGTCTTCCGTCGAGAACACCGTAGTTCCAAACCAGTATATTACCCTGTAGCCAAAACAGAAGGGTAACAGCCATAAAGAGGGCGATAAGCAGTACGTACAGTTTTTTGGGCGCAGCGATAAGCAGAACTGTCATTCCCAGCCACACGGCAATAATAACAGGGAGCACAACAGAAAATACCGCTTGCAGGGAGACGGTAAATTCAAGTGCGTTGCCGAAAAAAATCGTTGAGGAGGTAAAGAGCAGAGGAGTTGCAATCAGTGCAAGAGAGATTGTCAGCGAGCATAGGAGCCTCTCTTTTATGGCGTAAAATATATTTTTCATTGAATATCCTGTTAAGCAGTGAGTTCATGAAAATATAATTAAACAAAGGGCCGTTATCGCACGAAAAAAAATGTTGTCTAAATTAGAAACTGTCTGTGCAGGGTCTGAAAAAGAGAGTATAAGAATCAGCAGAAATAATTCGGATCTAGAAATTGCTGCCAAATAGTAATCATAGTCCAACTTATGAGACTGGTGCTCTTCTTCCGGTTCGCGAAGGCCAGCAATATGGATGCTGCCGTGCTCCCCGGTCCCCGAGTGCCGACATTCCGATGTCGGTGTACCGAGGGGAGCGGTCTAAATTGTAATCAGTCTCACCTCGATACAGCAGGCGGACCAGCTTACTCGGGGAGCTTTGCTGTGAAACTTTATTTCTGTAACCGATACGACAGGCCAAAAAAGTGTGCTTTATTACACAGTAAAGTTTCAGGTGTTAATAATAACGCACAGCAAACGATCTCTCTTTTACCCTTTTTATGCAAGGATCTAAGTAGTATTTTAGTTGAAGAACGCCTGGTATAAAAAACCTCAAAAAGTGTCACGTATGATAAAGCCTGTAAAATTTTTAATCGACATAACCGGCCACAGCACCTATTTGGTCGGCAGTACCCTATTTGCCTCCCTGTTTCTGCCAATTGTCATTGTTGCCAATATATTGAAATTATACAAGGTATCATCTTTTCTGATGTATGTGTCACTTGCCTTTTTTGTAAGAAAAGTACTTGGATTTTTGCGGGTGATAAAAATTGATGAAATAAGGGGCACAGAACAGATCAAAACAGTTGCTACAGCCGTATATGTCTGTAACCACCGGGGGAAACTTGACGGTCCGCTTATAATGTCTCTGGTGAAAAATATCAAGCCAACAATGAAAACAAAATATGCCAGACGTCCGCTGTTCAGGCTTTTTGTAAGATGGTTTGGGTTTTGTGAGATTGATTTAAAGACCAATACCGGTTTGCTTAATACCGAGAAGAAGATTGCCGATATTCTTAAAGAGCAAAACATTCTTATTTTTCCTGAGGGGACAAGAAAGTACAGTAATAGGTTAACGGAATTCAAAAACATGGCCTTTAAAATAGCAATACGGAATAACAAACCGATTGTTCCGGTTATCATTCATGATAATATTCCGTTTATGACAAAAAACCTCGCCTCATTTTTTCCAATGGAAACGGTCAAGTATAACATCCATTTTTTAGCACCCGTTGACAGCGGGGGTAAAACTGCAGAAAAGCTGAAAAATGAGGTGTATGAAATGATGAGTGAACGGTTACGGGAAATAACCAGTTCCTGTTCCGAATAGGTTGGTTTTTTCTTTCTGCACGATTGTCGGGCCAAGTCCGGATATGCTGGAATGACTCATTGTTCCCCGATGTATGTGTGAACAGATAACAACTAAAATAACTGAAAGGTTAGATGATGGAAAAAAAAGAGGTGTTTGGTTTACCGCAGATTTTGGAACTTCTACCCCACAGGGAACCATTTCTCTTTGTAGACAGTATAATAGATTTTAAACCCAACAAGAGAATCACTGCTACACGGTTAGTCAGACCGGATGAGCCCTTTTTCAAGGGACATTTCCCCTTTGAACCCATTATGCCGGGAGTCCTGATTACCGATGCACTGGCACAAACCAGCGGTCTGCTCTGGGGCTTTACCGAAAAGGAGGCCGGATCAGACAGGGTAGCCGGACAGACTGTATTTTTTCTTGCCACCGACAGTATAAAATATGTCAAGCCCGTAAGACCCGGAGAGACACTCGTTTTGGTATCTGCATTTATCGACAGTTTCGGCAAGCTTTTCAAATACAAAGTTGAAGCTTTGGTAAATAACAAAACGGTCTGCAAGGGAAATCTCACTTTGGCTATTCAGGACAGGGTTGTCAAATGAACATTCTGCTTCTCAAATCAATACCCAGAAAAACCGGCTATACAGAAAAAATGACAGATCATTTTAAGCGGGGCATTGCTCAAACGGATGCGTCTTTAAAAGAGGTGGATATTCTCACAAGAGATATTAAACTGTGTAAAGGCTGCTATGTTTGCTGGACCAAAACACCTGGCAGATGTATCTATAGAGATGCCATGGATGAGCTGCTCAACGATTTTCTCCGTGCCGATATTGTGATGCTTGCAACACCGCTCTATCACTATACAATGAATTGTGAGATGTTCAGGTTTTTTGAACGGACACTGCCGCTTTCCATACCAACCTTTGAACACTCATCCGATGGAGTAATGAAAAACGGGGTACGATATCCAGAGAGGTGGAGCAACAAAAAGATCGGGCTAATTACCTGCGGGGGGTTTAAGGGAGAGGAGAATTTTTCTGCGATGATTCAGACCTTTGAGCTGATCGCCAATGGCCTGAATCTTGACATTTGTGGTATTTTGATCAGGCCTGAGTCTTATTTGCTTCCCTTCAAACTTGCAAAACCCAAGACAATTGCCACTATCGAAAAGGCATTTGAAAAGGCGGGCCTTGAGCTGGGAAGAGACGGCTGTATCAGCAAGGACACTGCTGACAGAGCGAAGACGCCGATAGTAGGGGGAGCAGACATGTACACCAATTATGCCGATATCTACTTCGACTATGCTGCAAAGGCCTATGAAAAGGGTGTTTTTGACGAAAAAGAGATTGTGGAGAAGGTGATGAAAGACCCTGTCATTCTCATGCAGGAGTTGGCCTCCTATATCGATCCTGTTGCAACGGCAAAAGTCAGAGCCATTATGTACTTCCATTTTACCGATATTGCGTTGCGGTATACGCTGCATATAAACAGGGGGAAGTGTGAACTGGTGGAAGGTACTGAACCTGATAAATACGATCTGTTAGTGGAAACGGACAGTAAAACCTGGGGGGATATGTTTTTACGGGACATACATCCACGGACAGCTTTAATGAATAAGCAGATCCTTCTTAAGGGAGAGAAAGGGCTGTTCGCCAAAATTGACAAATATTTTCCACCGCCTTCAGATTGAATCCTGCAGTTAAAAAACTGAAGTTGCAGTAAGTCCACCATCAACGATTATGGTCTGGCCTACAATATAGGATGCATCATCTGAAGCAAGGAATGCAGTTGTCTTTGCCACTTCTTCGGCTGTTCCAAATCGTTTGAGTGCAATTTTTTGGACGCTCTGTTTTTTTATGTCCCGGGGCATCTTTGCAGTCATATCGGTATCGATAAATCCCGGTACCACTGCATTAACCCTTATCTTTTTGGGGGCCACTTCTGCAGCCAGGGATCTGGTAAAAGCAAGAACAGCTCCCTTTGAAGCTGCGTAATTTGTCTGACCGGGTATACCAACGAGTCCTGAAACCGAGGCCATATTTATAATGGCCCCTCCGTCGCTGTACATCATTGGTTTGCAAACAGCTTTGGACCAGTAGATGGTGCCGTTGAGGTTTATGTCAAGGACTTTTCGCCACTCATCAAGGTTGGCTAGTGCAAAAAAATTATCGGCAGTAACGCCCGCATTATTTACAAGGATATCGACACTGTTCTCTTTTTCGTAAACCTGCTCCACCGTTCTCTCAATTGCCGGTCTCTCAGACTGATCGCATTTGATTGCCTGCGCACCGAAGAGCTGTTCAACTTCACCGGCTGATTGTTCATCTTTATTATAGGTGAAATAGACGGTCGCGCCGAGATTGCAGAAAACCTCAACAATTTTACGCCCTATTCCGCGTGAGCCACCTGTTACAATTGCTACTCTGTTTTTGAGATCCATACAGTCCTTTAATCAAGTTTAATTTGGAGGCTTTTAGGAGAAAACGGCGGCATGGAGACCGTATTTATCTGATCACCGAGAGGTTTTTCATAGTAGTATGTCAATCCGGCATACGCCATTTCAAACGGCAGCAGTGCAAGGGCGATATGTTTATCGAGAACAGGGGAGAACGCAGTGGCAACGATATTTCCGATCTCTTTTTCCTCATCAACTATTTTGCCCCCCACCCTGACCCCGTCGATACTTTTGTCCAGCGTTATACCAATAACCTTTTTATCTACGCCGGCATCTCTCTGTTTTGAAATCGTATCACTGCCGATAAAACGCATGTTTTCAAGGTCTATCATCCACTGAAGACCAAGGTAGAGGGGGTTTTTAACCTCTTTACCTTCGGCAAAAATGTTGAAAAATCTGCCATCGAGGCGAAGGGTGTTGTGGACATCCAGTCCGCAGATCGCACCATTGTGAGCGGCCATTTTTTCTGAGAGTGCATTGAAAAGACTTTCAGCTACACCGTTTTGAGCAAGTATATAGTAACCGAATTCACCTGTTTTTCCCACTCGCAGTACAAACACCTTTTGATTATCAAATTCAAACTCTTCAATGGAAAGATAGGGTAAGCCAAGAATACTGACACCAAATAGCTCTTTCATCACTTTCCAGGAGTTATACCCGTCTATGCTTAGTATTATGTGATCTTCAGTGAGATCTTTTAGTCCGAAGTCACTCCCTCTGTTGTCTTCGAAGAGGATTTTTTTTAGTTCAGAATCGTGAACCAGTGATTCACACAGGATCAAAAATTCGTCATCATTATTGACTATATAGCAATCTGCTATGATCTGCCCCTGATCATTTGCCAGAAACGTGTGCTGTACTTTTCCAAAGCGAAGGCTTTCGATATCGCTTGCAAAAATTTCATTGAGATAATCAATTCCGGTCTCTTCGGGAATCGAGAATTTCTGCATATAAGTGAAATCGGTAAGCCCGACATTGTTTCTGATTGCGTTATACTCATCATTTTCACGGGCAGATTTAGCCCCAACAGAGACACCATATCTTTCAGTGAACGAGAAACCAAGCTCAACAAATTTATCTTTAAGAAACAACTCTCTCATTTTGCCATTCCCTTCTGCTGGATAACGTAGTCTGCAATTGTATTAAGCGATCTGAACGGAGCAGTATTTCCATCCTCAATCTTTACATTAAAGCAGCTTTCGACAATCATGACAATCTCTATGGCATCAAGGGAATCAAGGCCCATTCCTGCCCCAAGAATAGAGATGTCCTCATGAATGTCATCTGGTTTATAGGGAAGGTCCAGCTTCTTTATCATCTCTTCCTTAAGTTTCAGGAGGATGGCCTTCCGCTCTTCAATAACTGTTTCTCTTTGAGCCTTCATTGAAAAAACTCCTTAGTAATATATACAATAGTTATATAATTTCAACAACGAGTGAGTAATTGTACCCTAAATCGGTTGAAGACAGCACAAGGATTCTTTTCACACGTGATGATGATTCCTGAGAATCGATACACTCTATTCCGGTAATCTGCCTCCACAGCGGCATTTTTTTGTGCAGGCAATAGAGCACACAACCAAGGGAAGATAACACTGAGCAGCTTTCAATATAACCGGTGTTAAACGTGTTGGTCACAACGGGGACTTTTCGCGGTTTGAAATGCTGATTGTACACGTCAAGAACTTTATCGTCCTGGCTGTTTCCCTGTGGGGCCCACACGACAAGGTCGATCTGCTCTTTGGTAATTCCTGAGCGTAAAAGAGCCTTATCCATAGCTTTGTGAAGTTGATCCGGGCTCATGCACTGGCTGCCAAAGGGATCGCAGTCACAGTTCATTGCGTACCCTTTTACTTCACCAAGAATATCCGCTGCCCTGCTTTGGGCTTGCTCAAGGCTCTCCATTACAAGCATTGCAGATCCTTCACCGAGAACTTTTTTCCTGCTCTCTTCCTGCCGGTAGCGGTAATGCTGCTCCTGCTCGCCACTGTAGAGGTAGTCGATAAGGTCATAGTTGAAATAGGTCTGCCGGTCAATTTCATCGGTGCCACCCACCACCATCTGTTTTACTCTTCCCAGTGTGATAGCATCGAAGGCGTAGGCTGCAGCCTGTAAAGCTGAATGGGGGCCCGGTGATAGGGTTGTGTTTACCCCTTTAAGGCACAACAGGTTGGCAACCCATCCGGCAATGGAGTTTGCGGTGATATTGGAAAAGCTGGTTGTATCAGCAGCATAGTTTTGAGATGAGAACACTTTATCCATGTGATCGATCTCCGGTGGTCCGTTACAGACGCCGACAACCACACCGAAATCTTCTGCGTTTTTCCTGTTGGGTTTTAATCCGGCCTGTTCGATTGCCATGTAGGCAGCAGCACTGGCCATTTTACTGATCTTGTTTGAAAGTTTTCTGAAATCAAGACGTCTGTTTATATCCTTTGCACTGAATGGCGGCACAAAACCACCAAGTGTTGAGGTGAGGTCTGATCTGCATACCGTTTCATCACTACTGAAACCCCTCTTGCCATCACTCAGGGCCTTGACAGTGGTTTCAATGTTGTTACCCAGCGATGAAATAAGTCCTGCTCCTGTAATT
Source organism: Chitinispirillum sp. (assembly GCA_007115975.1). GTDB lineage: Bacteria > Fibrobacterota > Chitinivibrionia > Chitinivibrionales > Chitinispirillaceae > Chitinispirillum. The sequence goes on along the minus strand of SKJJ01000169.1, from coordinate 42,438 downwards.
ACAACCCGGTCGTTTTTCTGTTCCCGTTTAACAATTGGTTTGTCCCATCTGCTCAAAACAGCAGCAGCATAATTGCCGCCGAATGCAGAGTTGCCGGATATAAAGAAGTCGTAGTCGGCCGTTTTTTTAACATTCGAGTTGTAATCAAGATCGCAGCCGGGCCGTTTTTGGGTGAAGTTAATGGTAGGGGGAATAAACCCTTCGTTCATAGCCAGAATGTTACAGGTCGCTTCCAGAATTCCGGTAGTTCCCATGCAGTGGCCAAAAAATGATTTCAAAGAAATAGCGGGAATGTTTCTCTCCCCGATAAACCTCATGATCCCTCTGCTCTCAGCTTTGTCATTTGCCTCGGTGCCGGTGCCATGAGCATTGATACACTTAAGATCGTCAATTTCATACCCTGAGTCTTGGAGTGCATTCTTAAGGGCCCTGAATATTCCGTCACCTCCGGGTTCAGGAGCTGTCGGGTGGTGAGCATCAAGGGTGGTGGAGTGGCCGGCAATTCTGGCGTAGCATTTTACTTTTCTGAGTATTGCCTTTTCCATCTCCTCCACGACCCAAAAGCAGCTTGCTTCACCGACATTGAGACCGATTGGAAGCGAAAAAGGAGCAACCGGTTCTGATGATGTTCCTCCGAGGGCATCAAAGCCGGCAATGTTGGAGAGCACCATGGCATCAGACCCACCGACAATAACCGTCTTGCAATATCCTCTATCAATCAGAGTTTTGGCAAGGCCAATTGCCCCAGTTGATGATGAACATGCTGTTGTAACTATCCATACCTCGCAGTTAAGCCCGAAATAGGAGCTTATGGCCCGGCCAAAACCGTAATATTGGGCCTGCGTATTCATTTTTTCATTATAACGGTTATCACTCTTTCCGTGTTTCCACTTATAAAGCTCTTCACCTGTTAAAAGGCCGCCATTACAGGTGGATAACACGATACCAACCGTTTCATCCTGCAGGTCACTAATCTCCAGCCCCGCATCCTCGATAGCCTTTTTCATCGATACGATTGCGTACTGAAGGTACCTGTCACTGTAGAGATGCTGCTCCTGCTTTGAGAAAAACTGATCAGGATCAAACTCTTTTATCTCACCGCCGTGATTCAGTTTGAAATGGGTCATGTCAATTTTTTTAATCGTATCGATACCGGATTTTGAACGTCGTAAAGCATCCAGCAACTCGTCCTTTGTATTGCCGATCGGTGAAATGATTCCCATGCCGGTAACGGCAGATTCGCCCTTGACACCACGCTCCTTTAAAGGCTTGCCTACAACCTTAATCCCGTTTTCATAGGTCGAGGGCTCAAGGCTGCTTAAATTCTGGTCTTTTTGACTTTTGAAAAATTCGTTCCACACTTTTATAAACTGCCCGTACAGCTGGTCCGGACTCATGCCCTGAGGCTTAAATACCACATGGGCTCCGTTGTACCTCTTCCATGTTGTATCGATGATTCTCTTTTGTTTCAGTAACCGGTTCCAGTGGACGGAGCCGGGGTAGGGGGTAAAGATGAAAAATTCAGAGGTCTGGATACCGGCTCTGTGGTAGAGGTCAAGGATTCTGTCGGCGATAGATTCATCATCCCAGTCCCTTCCAATCGCACAACTTCCAAAAAAGCGGATATCGCGGTCCTCGAGCATCTTCACCAGATCGATGATTTTCTGTTGCTCTGTTTTGTCACCCTGAAGGGCTCTGATGGAGAATGGATCCACATTCATGGTGCAGTAGAAATTCTTTACACCGGCATCAGCTGCAAGTGTCAAAAAATCCGGATCACAGTTGAGAGCCACTGTTGAAGAGACGAAAAATTTCTTGTTGAGAGGTTTTACTTTTTTGAACAGCTCCCTTGCGTACTCCTCTATTTTGCTTTGTGTAAAGAAAAGAGAGTCATCAGCCAGGTAAACGTTTTCGTATTTGAGCGTTTTCAACTCATCAACGACCATGTCTATAGGTTTGAAACGCATCTTGAATCCCATGTGGGCCGGAATAGCACACATAGCGCAGTTGTACTTGCACCCTCTTGAAAGCTGAATGAGATCTTCCTCCCATTCGTAGCTCCTTTTATGATAGAAAATATCACGTTTGGGGATGACCCAACTGGACGGGTCAGACTTACAGCCTCCCTTATAGACCTTTTTTAACTGATTGTTCTTAACATCCTCTAAAATGGTTCTCCAGGTAGGTTCTGCTTCACCCACATTGACAGAATCGCAATGTTTGAGGCACTCTTCGACCATAAATGAGGGAAAAAATCCCCCCATGATAACCTTGTTGCCCTGTTGCCGGAATCCGTCGGCGATCTCAAAAGCCCGGGTGGCCTGGGGAGTAAAACAGTTTATTCCCACCAGGTCGTATTGCACAGAGTAGTCGACCTCATCCCCGCTGTTATCGTCAATGAAGTCGACCTGAACATCTGCGGGGGTCAGTGCAGCAAGAATGGGTATGCCCAGCGATGGGGGAGTTGTAAAGTCACCAAGGAAATATTTAACAAGACCACTGTCCAGTTCGGGATTATTGGTCAGAAACTTTTCAAATCTTGGGTAAACGAGTGCGATTTTCATGGCTTTTTCGTGACTTTTTGTTGTAAATAGTGAAATAGCTCTTATCTCTTAATGTCGGCCTGCTTTGATCATACCCGGGTTTTTTCCAGTGGACGTATAAATTCCTGCCTTCACAGCAAGGGCCGACTTTCTCTTCGATATCTGTTCTGAACAGAAACTATTTAAATTATATAATATCAGTTACAAATTCTAATCTTTTGATGCAATTGAGATCATATCATTTTTCAGCTAAACATTCCACCATTAACCGATATAACCTCACCGGTGATGTAGGAGGATTCCTCTGAAAACAGATATCGTACAAGGGACGCCACCTCATGGGGCTTGCCCGGTCGTCTCATGGGAACAACGTTTTTGGTAAATTCGGGATCGATGTCCTGTGACATCTCTGTTTCAATTATCCCGGGAGCAACTGAGTTTACGGTAATTTTTCTTTTCGCCAGTTCAAGGGCCAGCGATTTTGTTGCGCCGACAAGGCCCGCCTTTGCCGCGCTGTAATTTACCTGCCCCCTGTTTCCGGTAAGGGCACTGATTGATGTGATAGTAACGATTCTGCCGCCGGTTTTCAGGCGGATCATGGGCATAACTACTGGTCTGATTACATTGTAAAAGCTGTTGAGATCGGTGTTTATGACCGTGTCCCAATGCGAGCTGTCCATATCGGGAAAGGGGCGGTCGGCTTTGACACCTGCATTGAGCACCACTCCATAGTAGGCGCCCTTTTTTCTCATGTCATTGGTGAGAATATCTGCACACTCATCCCTGTTACTCACATCGAACTTAAGCAGAGAGGCACTGTTGTCGTTACTTTTGATGGTCTCAAGGGTCTCCCGGGCACTCACGTCATCACTTTTATAGTTGACAATCACTTCAAAATCCTGTTCAGAGAGATAGATTGAAATCGCTCTGCCGATTCCTTTATTGCCGCCGGTAACAAGAACTCTTCTGTTCATTTTAATCAGCCCTTCCAACAATGATGGAGCAGTTGTTTCCCCCAAAAGCCAGATTGTTGACCATGAAATTGGGTTTTGCCTGAGAGTCAAGAAACAGCGGCTTACTGATGACATTTATGTCGGGGATACTACTATCTTTTTGTCCGTCCCAGATGTGGGGAGGCAAAACCGTCTGTTGCTGCTCCAAAAGCAGTGCACAGAGCAAAGCTCCCAGTGAGCCGCTTGTTCCAAGTGTATGCCCAACAAGGGGTTTAACCGAACTACAGGGGGTAGTTGATCCAAAAAGAGAATGGATCGCTTTGGCTTCAGAGACATCATTAAACCGGGTGCCTGTTCCGTGGAGCTGGATATAACTGATATCACCTTTAGACAGGCCTGCCTTTTTTAGTGCCATGTTCATTGCTGCAGCGGTACCTTCACCATCGGGGTGCGGTGAAGAGACGTGGTAGGCATCGCAGGACTCCCCGATCCCTTTGATATGAATGCCCCCCTCTTCTCTGGTCAATATACAGACAGCAGCACCCTCTGCAATATTTATTCCGTCGCGATTGGCACTCAGGGGATTTGCAATATCCCCTGAGATAAGATCAAGTGAGTCGAATCCCTGAACGGTCAATTTGCAGAGTGTATCTATTCCACCGGTGATCACCGCATCACATATACCTGTGTCAAGGAGCGAACCTGCAGAGGCAATTGCCTTTATACCGGACGTGCAGGCGGTTGATATGTTGTATGAAGGTCCGGTGACACCGAAGAGCACTTTCAGTATGTTTGCAATTGAGGTCATCTCCGAATCGCTGTATCGGAAATCCTCAGGCAGCAGGCCGAACTTATAAAGGTATAAAAGTGCATTTTCAAGGTTGTAGATTCCGGCAGTGCTGGTGCCGGTTACGATTCCAATCCTGCTGCAGCCGTACTGCTTTTTTAACTGTGAAACTCTTTGGTTGAGTGTTTTAAAGACAAAGAAGGGGAAAATGTCGTTATTGGTGTGAATCTCGTTTTCCCACTTCTGTTCTACACAAGAGCTCATACCAACACTACCCACATAGACGCTGCGCTCAGGAAGGTAATCTGAAGACCTTGTCAAAAAGGTCTTTTCGGGGTTTATCAGATTATTGTAAATCTGCTGATGTTCAGTTCCAAGAGTACAGGCAATACAGTAACGGTCAATTTTATAGCTCATTGTTATCTCCCGGCAAAACAGTTCTGTTTGCAGCTAGGGGACAAAAAACAAGGGAGAGCATTATACCAATGATAATTGTGATGCCAAATGCATTGAGTGCAGGAGTCCTGCTTACAACAAGAAGCCCGAATGAAAAAATGGTTGTAAGTCCCGACATTACAATGGAAATGCCGGTTATCAAGATGTCTCCCTTGGATTCGGTCAAAAATATCGTGTAATCGATACCCACCCCAAGAATCAGTGTCAGGCCAAGAATGTGCATAAGTGTTATCTCAAAAGAAAAAAGTGACAATAGGGCAACAGTAAGAAGGCACGATGCTAACGGAGGAACAATAATGCCCAAACTTCTCTTAAGTCTGTATCGTACCACTAAAATAATAAAAATCAGCAGATAAAACAGGGGTATAAGGTACATAAGGTTTTGCCGCAATTTTCTGAGCGTGGCGGAGAATTCCTCCCGGTTATTGATCAGAAAAATAGTATCATCCGAAGTGAGAGCTTTTAGTGAGGTGGTATCGTTGTTAAGGGTAACCTCGGCAACGGAGTAGTGCACTCCGTCGAGTTCACCGATCCAGAGTTGACGAAACTGATTTGAAACAGATGATTGTGCCCAGTTATCGATGGCGATAAAATGTTCGTTGGAATCACTGATATGGCTGAAAAGGGAGTCGATGTGGATCTGTTGAAAACCGATGGTGAAAAGAAACTGTTCAATACTGTCTTTATGGGTTTGAAATCTGTCCTGGAGAAGGGCGATGTTCTCCTTTTGGGTTTTCAGGCTTGGTACATACCGGGTAACAGTCTGAAAGCCTGAAATCTCACCTCTGCTTTTCATCTGTTGTAACTTTTTATCGGCTCTTTCTACAGCCAACAGGAGTTCTTCTGTTTTGTCTGCCCGTATGAGCAGCAGTTTTGCACCGTAACGGTTTTCAGTAACAGATGCGACCCGTTGCTGAACACTGTCCAGTTCTTGGGTTTTCATCTCAAAGATCTCCAAACCATCGAAAAAAGAGATCCGGCTTAATCCCAGTGCAAGAACCACAACGGAGGCGAGAGTTACAATGGTTTTAAAAGTTCGGGAATTGAAAGATCTCAGATATCGGTCAATGAGCATTGTAAGAAAAAGGTAACTTGATGTGACCGGTTTCCCTCTTTTTGAAAAGCACCAGGGAAAGAGCAGAACAACGGTGAAATAGGCTCCAATCAGACCGGATATGGTAAACAGAGCAGTCTGTTTGAGCCCCTCAAAGGGAACAACGAGAAATACCGCATAGCCGATAATGCTCGTAAATGCACCGAGGGTTATTCCGGGCAGGATGCTGAAAAGTCCGTCTGTTGAATCCCAGGTCTTTGTGTTACTGAATGAGAACTCTGAGAGGTAGTGAAATGAGTAGTCAACACAAATACCTATAAGACAGATGCCCATTGTTAACGAGACAATATGAATTTTATCAAACAGAAAGAATGTTGTGATCAGGCCAAAAAGCAAACCGCACAAAATGGGAACAGCACCAAAAAGCATGGTTTTAAAACGCCTGAACACAGAAATGAGAAGAATCAACACTGCAACCGATGACAGAACGCCGATAAGTTTGCTCTCAAACTTTGCGCGCTGGAGATACTCACGGGCATAGGCGATTACACCCGTATACTGTATATGCTCAGCCTGATGGGAGAAAAGATAGCTGTTCTGTTCCAAAAAGGCGCTGAATTTCTCTTGGGTCTGCTCCTCAAAACTGTTGCCGTTTATCTGTACGGTAACAAGAACGGTTGTCTCTTCAGGAGAGTTGAAAATAACCTTGCCATCATGGTAATCCAGTTCCTCGAATCCTGAAGTGAAAGAGCCGACAATGTCTGGAAATAGCATAAGGGGGTCACGGTGCAGCACTTTACCATAGAAGCCAGACACCGGACTCATGATTTTTTGGTACTGGTATTTCTTGAATTGGTTGAAAAAATCGTCCTCATGGGCCAGGGCAGCCTTGAGTTCGGGAGAAAGCATTGCATACCGGTAATCAAAATAGAAGTCGTACCAGTCAGTCTCCTTTGGTGTAGAAAACAGGGGAGTTTCTCTGACAAGGGTTAGAATAGAAGAAGCGATCTGTACTGCGCTGTCATTGTCGGGGTGAGTGACGACGAAAACGACGTTTTGGGAAAGATTGCCGATGTAGTGGGAGTAGGCATCGTTAATGAAATTATGATCAGGATCACCATCGGGGAGCATAGAGAGAATGTTTGTCTCGATATGCAATTGACCCTTTACAATTACGATACTGTACACAGAGAGCAGTAGCAGCAGCGATATCCAGAGAGCTGCAAATCGGCCCCTATTGTTTCTGAAAAACTTTCCTGAGCTCATACTTTTCTTTTTCGCCAAGCGGCTCCTGACCTTCAAAGGAGAACTGTATCGGGCTGCCGTCTTTTATGCTAATGTCAATGCTATATATTTCGCCGTTGTAATTGCCAATAATAACAATTTCATCCAGATGTCTTCTGATAAGACGCCTTGATGGCCTGAGTCCAAGAATCCAGTGGTCTTGTGGAGCCAAAAAGAAGAGGCTAAACGCCTTTGAAAGAGCGTGCAGGTCGGAATTAAAAATGTCCACCATTGCCTGTGCATGGGGAAACGGTCTGTTTGAGCTGTCACTATCGGGATCAAATACCTCTCCGGTGTTTGCTATGTAGAGGGTTTGATTGTATGGTGTTTCGGTTTTCCAGACGATCCCTTCATCTCTTAATAAGTAAAGCTCTCCCTGGGAGGTGAATGTTCTGTTCAGTGCCTGAACATAATTTTCCTGGGTAAATTTTACCCTGAAGTCCGGAGTGTTGTTTATAAACTCCATCTGTTCTGTTAAAACAGATTCCTGGTCCGGGTACAGAACCTTGTGTTCAAATACGTCTTGAACTGACCAACTGTTAAAAATAGAGAGCAGCAGTACTATAGCGGAAAACAGGGGTTTCACAAGACTTGACTTAAACAAATGGTTTGACCTCATATTTCTGAAAGGCAATTTCCTGAATAATGTTTTTGAGAGAACGGTCGACGGGCCTGTCCTGGGAGAGGAACCCTGCGGTCTCAAGTATCTGCTCTTTGAGCCTTCTGGTTTGTGCAGGGAGGGATTGTTCATCAATTTCATTCAGCTTGACTCTGAGCTCAACACCCTGGGCAAAGGCAAAAAGTGAAGCTGCGCATACCTGTTCCACCAGTTCTATAACCCTTATACAATCGCGGGCAGCAATGGTGCCCATACTCACCTTGTCCTGATTATGGCACTCGGTAGATCTTGAGAATGAGGTAAGGGGCATTGTTTTCTGAAGGGCTTCGGCAGTCCATGCTGAGACCGCAATCTGTACCGCTTTAAAACCGTGGTTAATGGATTTGTCATCTGCACCGGTCAGATTCTTGGGAAGGTTATTGTTGGTCTTGTAGTTGGCAAGTAAAGCAAATTGTCTGTCGAGAAGATCGGCGATATTTGCGACAGCGGTTTTCAGAGAATCCATTGCAAAGGCGATATGGCCACCGTAAAAGTTTCCGCTGTGAAGGAAGTCGCCTGTTTCCGGGTCGATCAGGGGATTATCATTTGTACTGTTCAGTTCTGTTTCGATAAACTCCTTTATCCAGGGAAGAGAATCTGCCAGAACACCTATTGCATGTGGTGCACATCGTATGGAGTAGGGGGCCTGTATTCTGTAGCTGTGATTTACATCCCCATAATCTTCCCGTATGATTTGGGCGGCTTTTCTCTGGCCGGCAAACGGTTTTGCAGCGAAAATCCTGTCATCAAAATGGCCCGAATCTGCCTTTAATGCAAGTGAAGCCAGTGCAGTTATTCGTGAAGCAAGAGAGCAGAGGTAATGTGCCCTTTTAAAAGCGAAACAGGCGATAGCGGTCATAACGGAGGTGCCGTTCATAATACAGAGTGTCTCTTTGGGTCCCGGAATAACAGGGTCGATTCCCAGTTCTTTATAGACCGATTCTGCCGATCTTATTTCGCCTTTGTAAAACACGTTTCTCTCTCCGTACAGAACTGCGGCGATGTAAGAAAGAGGGGTTAGATCTCCGCTGGCTCCAACAGATCCTTCCTCAGGAATGACCGGGATAATATCTTTGTCAATCAGGTCTTTTATTCTTTGTAATATGCTTAGCCGTATTCCCGAATAGCCGCTTTTGAGTGATGCCAAGCGGCATACCATAATTGCTCTGGCAGTAAGCTGATCAAAGAATTTGCCGAGTCCGCACCCGTGAAATCGTGCAAGATTATACTGCAGCTCTACCATTTTTTCAGAAGGTACCTCAACGTCTACCGAATCACCAAAGCCGGTTGTAATACCGTAGATTTTCCGGTGGTTTTTGTGTAGTTGACTGACTACATCAGATGTTTTATCTATAAGGGCGCTCCACGCAGTATTGTCTGAGAGCACAAGAGTTGCTTTCCCTTCGGCAATGTCAATAACATCTGCAATCGTGAGATTGACCTTATCCGATAATTGTAAGGTTTTGGACATGATTTTTTACCCTTCAAGCAGAAAAATGATCCTATAAACAAAAATAACGGATTTCATTGGAAATACCTCATGTACTCCAGAAATCATAAAAATTAAACCACTGATACGGGTACTTCTTGCAGGCCGATTCAAGTCTCTTAATATACAATTCCGCATATTTACCTATATCCAATTCTCTGCTTTTTGATCTGATTGAGACCGTGTCCACAATTTTCTCAAAAAATAGTTCATAGGACTCTTTTTGGGTTCTGGCTGCATAGACAAAAAATACGGGGCATTTAAGCAGATTTGCAATTATCCAGGGCCCCTGGGGCAAACGGGCGTTTTGTCCAAAAAACGGGACTGTCACATACCGGTCTGCCGCATTTGCACCCACCCTGTCTGCAAGAATTCCTAAAAACCCTCCGTTATCAGTGTGTTCTGTCAGTAGTGAAGCGGTGCTGATAGTAATAGATTCCAGCTCTATAATCTCCTCACCCTCGTTGCTGTTTATATCCTTGAAAAGGCGGTTAATCATCTGGGCATGTTTTCTGTACATCAACGGTCTGACATTTATCGTAGAATCCCTGTTGGCATAAATATTCAGTACATCGAAATTTCCAAAATGCGCGCCAAAGAATATCGCACCCTTTTTCTCCCTTAGAATATCCTCAACTGCATTGAACCCGATAGTCGTTGTTTTAAAATTTTTGATTTTTGAGCTGATTCGAAGCCCAATTTTGTCAAGCAGGGATAGGGCGAAATTGTTGTAGTGGATATATGAGCTGATAAAACCAGGCCTCAAAGAGATTTTTTTGCTACCAGCCTTGTACACTTTTTCAAGGTACTGTAGTGATGCCCTTCTGCCGCCGGAGTCGGTAAGATAGAAATAGAGCAGGACTGGCTGAAGTAACATCATGGTCAGGGTTGAGCCGAAAATTTTGTACATAAGAAAAGATACCCTGATACCGAGCCTGCTGCCACGTTCCTGAATCTTAAACCAGTCGGCGGAGCTTTTTTGGTGATGGGTTCTCCTGCCTGAAAACAGTTTGAACAGGGCAACCCAGAACAGTCGCATAAAAACAAAACTAATTCGCAGATTATCCCTTACCATCTGGAAATTACTTGACTCCTCGTCGACATACCTGACTTTGGTGCTGAAGTTGATGAACCGGCACCCCTCCCATTTCAGTTTGACAACAATCTCAGGGTCAAAATCCATCCGGTTGCCGGTCTTGTATCGGTTAAGAGTTGGGATAATTTTATCGAGCGGATAAGCTCTGTAGCCGCACAATCCATCCTTAATGTCAAGTGATAATGTTTCAACAGCAATCCAGAATGTGGTAATTTTTCTGCCAAAGAGCCTGGCCTTTGGCGTGTTTTTTTTGTCGTACACTGGGTTACCCAAAATTACCGCCGACGGATTATCTTTTGAAAGAGACAGTATCTGCGGTAAATCATCGAGATCATGCTGCCCGTCAGCATCAACCTGTATGCAGTGAGAGTATCCCAGCTTTTGAGCGTGTCGCAGCCCGGCTTTCACTGCACCACCCTTGCCGCTGTTGTGTTGCAATGTAACAGTTACAACTCCGTCAATAAGGGCAATTTTTTGAAGTCCGGCCTTGGTAACCTCATCAGAACCATCATCAACAATAATGGTAGTTAACCCATTTTTGGCTGCTTCTGTAACAATAGAGTGGAGTTGTTTGTAATGGTTATAGGTTGGAACGAGCAGTACTGGTTTAAACATTTTCGCTTTCTTCCCTGAAAAGTTTTTTTAGTGCATCAAGCGAGGTTTTGCCCTGCTGATCGATGGGCATATTTTCGACAAAGCGCCAGTACCGTGGGAGAACCGTCTGGGAAAAGCTCTTTGAGAGATGTTTTTTGTAATCTCTGATTATGGCTGTTTTGTCTATATCGTCTGAGTAGTGAGAAGGCTCAACAACGCAGGCTAAAACGGTTCTTTTGACTGTGTCACGCTGATTGGTGATCGGGAAAACAGCGCATGCTTCAACCGTGGCGACTCTTTGGAGGTTCTTCTCTATCTCTTGGAGTGATACCCGCTTCTCTCCGATTTTCACTATCCTGTCACCTCTGCCCAGAAGTTTAAACCTGTTGTGATCTTCTATGACTGCCATATCACCCATGGTGAAAAATTGCTGTCCCTCGTTTTCCAGAAATACAAAAGGTGAACGGACCTGCAGGAACTTCTCCGGTGAAGTGGAGACCTCTACCGATTCAAGCGTTGTCCAGAATTCACTGTCCGCCTCTTTGTTTTGCCGCCGCCAGGCGACTCCTCCGGTCTCTGTTGAGCCAAGAATTTCTGTGGGGGTTACTCCGCTGCACTGACTCAGTCTCAGGGAAGAGTTTTTATCGAGCAGAGAGCCGGAGGAAAAAATAGCATTACAAAACCTGTCAGTACCCTCAAGGTCAATAAGGTCGGGAAGCCTGTTCAAGTATGCAGGTGTGGAGATGAGAGCAGTTTTGGTCTCCTTTGACATATCCTCAAAGAGTCTTTCCGGGTAGAAATAGGTCTCATCAACAAACAGTTGCCTTGCGCTTAAAGGGGATAGTACTTTGTGGAGAAGGCCATAAATATGTTGATGCGTCACGGTGGAAAAGACAAGGCAACCGTCAAGCAAAGGGCTGAACGTCGATTGTAAAACCGCAAGTTCACTGTTAATATTTGCAAGGGTCTTGGCGATCTGTTTTCGGTCCCCTGTTGTGCCAGAGGTGAATAGTTCAAGAACGGTTCTGTTATCGGGTATGTTAAAAAGTGTTGTGTCGCAGCACTGATGGTGCTGCTGGGGGTGAATCGTTTTGAGACTGAGAGAGTCAAAGGGTTTATCGGTAATAAATGTGTCGGCATAGTCTCTGAATCCCTCAATAGTATCGACACTGTTATTTGGAGGAAGAACACAAACAGATTCTGTTTGCCAGACAGCAAAGAGTGTTACGGCAAAAAGGTAGGATGATTCACAAAAAACGAGGTGTCTGTTTTGATGGCAGGTCGGTTTGAGAGCTGAAACAAGAGTTGTGACATCATCTAAAAAGGTTTTCCTTGGAACAGGTTTACCGTCTCTTATGCAAACATAGTCAGGCGCATTTGTATCGCAAAGATATGACCCCAGCGGTAAAAACTCACTCATTTGTGCTTCTCTTTAAATATTCTTTTGTAAAAAGAATCGATTATGGTAGTTCCATAATTCCTGAACCGCCAGTAGCGGTAGGTCATCTCTACTGCGAAAAAAAGACCAATAAGGATATATGAAATAAATCCGTTATAGATTACCCAATACTCCATGTTGTCCTTCAATGCGATGATCACCGAAACCGTTCCGTTGAGCAGGAAAAAGAGCGACCACAGAACAGTAAGGTTTCTGCAGTAGTGGATCTCTTCTGCTGAAATTTTTTTAACCTGTCTTCTTGCGAATGTTTCAATTATCGGTGGACCCAAAAACAGGGTGCTTCCGAAACTCAGGAGCAAGCCCAGATTAACAAAAGCCGGTATATAGAGGAAAAAAGTCGCCCGGTTAAGTGCAATGACAATTCCGAAAAACAGAATTATGGAGCCCACAACGTAGAGCTGTTTACTTTTCAGTATAGACCTGAGGCTTTTTTTTTTAAAGATTCCGCTTCTGATACCATAAAAAAGCAGCAGTGCAAAAGCAATAAATCTAGGCTCAATGCCTTCTTTATATCCAAAATAGATCAGCAATGGCAAGCATATCATCACTGCAACCGACACAATATTAAGCATTATTGTTATCACCTGTTTTTTTGAATAAAATCGGCCAAAGCATTGACAGAAGAAAAATAGGTTCTGATCTCCTCATCAGAGCGTCCCTTAAGCTTGATGCCGTATTTTTTCTGAATAGCGACGCCGAGTTCGAGTGCATCGATGGAATCAAGTCCCAGACCATCTCCTAGGATCGGTTCATCATCCTTGATGTCATCAATGGTGATATCCTCAATGGCAAGCTCTTTAATCATCAGTTCCTTGATCTCATTGTTCAGTTCTTCACTCATACATCACCTCAATCAATTATTTGTTTGTGAGAATTTTTTATAGGTAAAGCTGTCGCAGCCCTTTTTGATGGTTAAAGGTTGCGTACTGTTTTGTGTATACCACTCATAAAAAGTAAAGGCGTCAGGAATAGGATCCACTGTTTTATCAGTAGAAGTACCGCTGCTGTAATGGAATTCAAGGATGTCTCCGGAAGACAAATCGCCGGCGAGAACCAATGAAATCGAGTAGGGTAGTTTTTTGTGATCATTAAAAGATTGGAGCTCTCCCTCAAGAGGAAGATCCGCACAGGTGTAAAGAATGTCGGTTGGCTTAAACCGGTTGAGATTCAGTACCGACTCAAGAAACCCGAAACTGAATTGTAACGAGCTTGAAGAGACTGCTGTTGAGGGGTGTTTATCATTGAAAAAGATGGAGTAATAGGCAAAGGGCATATTGAAAACGGAGCCGGAAAAAATATGAGGGGAGACAAGCTGCTCATGGGCGATGTCGGAAAAAACACCCAGAGTGTTATTGATATCGCCGTGGCGTGAGCAGAACACGGTGGCAAGATGTTCTCTGTTGTGGTTTTCGGTGCACTGTATTGAAGAGAAGAGTGCGATTTTTGACAATTTATTCAGGCGTCGCAGTTCTCTTTTGGGAATCGTCTCTATTACCGGCAATTGAAAGCTGTTTGATTGACCTGCAGGGTCATTTTGCTCCTGGGGTGTCCACAGGTATATTGATTTAACTGAAAGCACGGTGGATTGAGTGTTCGGTATTGGTCTGGGCATTATAAGTGCTGCTGAGAAGTTATCTGTCCAAGGGTTATTGTGGCCATTAAAACCAGTATAACGTGGTTTTGATTGTGTAACTGTTAAAAATATACCGCGAAACAGGAAATTAAAAGCTAAAACAGCGGTAAAATCAGCAAGATTACTAACCATTGTATCACAACTCTGCCCGCAAATGCCTGTTAGCAGCGGCCTGGATTTTCTAAGCCGAGTACCTTTTAAAGAGAAAAGTTTTCAGCCCAATCTGCACTCTATCACTAGTCGTCCCAGTTGTCATCGGTCTCTTCAGGTACGATATAGGAGTCATCCTGCCCGCTTATATAACGGTTAATTGAAGCAATCGAATGTTCAACACTAAACTTATAAGCCAGCGATACAGATTCAACCATAGCTTCCAAATAGTTGTATAGTAGCTTTTTATCGGCACTGTTTTCCTGAAAAATCGGGCTTTGAGTGTGGGGTTTGTGGAATTCTCTTATAACAGTTCTCTCTTTATCCTTGAGTTCCAACTTTATAACAAGATGGCTTTGAGCTGGGCCGGCTTTTTGGTGGTACCTTGACCCACGGGATAACAGGGTGAAATACCTGAAAAAAGACCGCACATAGGGAGCTTTGGTGGTTTGGCCTAAAATTGTCAGATGCACGGTATACTCCTGGGAGCCGTCGCCCACTATCTCAAAACACCCCGATCGCTCTGACTCCCTTAAAAAAGCATCTCTGAGAAAGTCGTGAAGCTGGGTGTCAAATGCTGATTGGCCAAGCCTGAGGGAGTGCCTGTGCACCCCTGCATTGATAAAAATAAGTGGTGCAGGTAAAAAGAGTGCTGTTCGTGCATAGGATGAATCTTTTAGCGGTACTTGATTCTCTACTGTTCCGAGGGCGATTTTGACTGAGCCTCTTTGTCGACATGTTTCACTGTCCGGTGTGTAATCAAGACTGTATGATTCCTGGCCAATACGGTATGAAATATGCTTTGAACAACCAATCAACAGTGTGCATGATAACACCATAAGAATCTTTGGCAGTTGTTTGTAGTTCACTTTTAGGCCTTTCATTCCAGGAATTCATAAGGAACAGATCTGTTTTTTTCGACGGACTCGAAAACAAGATGTTCACACGTTTGAACCTGATAAGCGTAATTTAATATAATGTACCCAATACTATTTAACAAGAACAGAGGCCCTTTTTTATCCACCGATTCGGAACAGGGGCCTGGTTTTCGAAAAAACCAGAAGAAAAGTATAAACCCTGATCCCCTATCTCAACGGGGGGTGCGGAAAATTTTGAGGTACCGGTCACCTTCAGGAATAACGATCCAGGTGTTTTTGGGTTAGATATCATCAATAGCAGCCCAAGAGGTTTGTATGCGTCCCTCTCTTTGGTCTGCATCAATAACAGGCTCAAGACGGGTAAAAGATCCGGTCAAAAATGAAGCTCGTCAATGCAAACATCTTGTCATCAACTGGTCCGAAAAAAAACTGTGTCTGTTATTTTGAGCAAATCTGAGGGGCGTTCAAGGGCAAGGCAGACCAATTTTGGGGGAATCTCCAATAAATTCTCTTGCCAGAGTGGATTTACCGCATTGCCGGGGGGCAGGCAGTGCACCTACTGGAAATGATGAAAGCTGTTTGCTGAGTGTTGTTGTTCACTTTCTATTTATCATGCTATTGTCCGAGTTGTTTTATTGTCATGGTATTAGATATTCATGGGAACCATGCCTATTGTCTTTACTTTAATAACATTTTTGTCTTATATTAAAGCGAGGAGAATTTCCCTGTTTTTAATATGAGTTCACCATATAGAATTTCTAGCCACAAAAATAGACAAAAAAAGAAAAATTTCAGATTGGTAAGAGGTTGGGAATAAACTAGTATAATCCTTTGTTTTTATATTATTTACAGCAAGAAATAATGAACCAGAAACAGACGATTCGGGTGACCATACCGTTAACTCCTTTGATGTGCTGGTTTTTGTTACGTGTTGCACAGAGGTATCCGGGGATCGTTACTGATAATGGTGTAACGGAGACAAGGGCATAATGCTGGGTGGTAAAAAGATTGAACAACAGTGACCCCTGCAAAAAAATTCACACTATGCACCAGGACTCGTTTGGGAAATATCAATGCAAGTCATTGAAATATAATGACTTGATGGTAAAGTAGAGTTTTTAAACGGAAACAGTAGAGAAGAAGACGCTTTGAGCTTATGTTTTTGTAACTTGCATAAATAGAGCCTGTTATCATCAGGTCTGAATGTGGCATGCTGATTGCTTTTTTCTTATGCGGATAACTAGCACATGGTCTGCGGGTGGAGTACCGAAGGCCGCGTGGTGATAGTTACTTGAGAAAACCGTGGTTTTGTTTCATAATCAATTCTGTTAAGTATAGTATAAGAGACGATTACATAAAGAACGGCGTTCATTTTTTTCGGGGAGTTAAGTGATGATACAATCGGTGGCCAATCAGTTCAATGCAGGCGGCAGTTTTATGTGGGTGATTCTTGCGGTACTTGCAGTCGGGTGTGCAGTAATGATCGAGAGATTGTTTTACCTGTATATCTACTGTTCAAAAGACAATCTCAGTTTTGCGCAGAAGGTCTTTTCGCAGATTAAAAGCGGCAATGTCCATGGGGCAAAGGAGATCACCCGAAAACGCTCTTCACCCATGCATGCACTCTTCGGCATTGCGGTGGATCACTATGCGGCAGGTGATAGCGATGAAAAAATAATGGAGCGCATAGAGCAGTCGGCAATTCGCGAGCTTCCGCGTCTTTCAAAGAGAATCAACTATCTCTCTCTTATCGCCAATGTATCCACTCTTCTTGGGCTGCTTGGAACCATTACCGGTTTACAGATCTCTTTCAGCTCACTGGCCCACACCGATGCCTCCCAGAGTGCATCAATGCTTGCAAGCGGAATTTCCCAGGCGATGACCACCACCGCATTCGGGCTCATTGTGGCGGTTCCGTGTATGGTGATGTACACGGTTCTGACCAACCGGCAGCAGGAGCTGGTAAAGACAATCGATGAGGGGGTCTCTTATCTGATCTCTACCGTAAAAGAGAGCAGGGTATGAGCACACTCTCTTCATGCAGTAAACTGACGCTGCCGTCTGAATCGGCGGAAATGGCGGATGTTGATGTTACGCCGGTGATGAATATGTTTATCATTCTGATACCGTTTCTGGTGTCGATGGCGGTGTTTACTCATCTCTCTATTCTGCCCTTTACAGTACCGCCCAATGTTTCAGAGGGACTTGATCGCTCTGAGGGTATGCCTTCCCTGAGGCTCACTGTGGTGGCTGCAAACGATCACATGGCGGTGACACTGGGCGAAGAGATGCTTGATTCTATCCCTGCCGGTGAATCCGGGCACGATTACTCCCGCTTGACCGCCTCTATCCAGGCAATACGCCCCCAGCTTGAACTTCAGGAAGAGATGATTGTGGCGTCAAGGGATGGGGTGCGTTTTCAGCAACTGGTTGATGTAATGGATATTGGGCGCTCTGCAGGATTTTCAAAAATAGGAATCTCAAGTGCAACGGAAGATCCTTCGAAAGGCAGATGAAAAAGATGAGCTTTCTAAAAGCAGCAGCACAAAATAATCGCGATGGCAGTGCCGGGGTCTGTAAACCGCAGCTCACCTCACTGGTGGATGTAATGGTGATTTTGTTGGTGTTTCTCATAAAAAGTTTCTCTGTGGAAGGGTCCCTTATACCTGTTCCTGAAAATGTGGCCCTGCCGGTTTCCACTTCTGAGGTCCCGGTCGAGCGGGTACGAAATATTGAGATAACACATGATGGAATTGTCGCAGGTGAAAAGATGTTGGTTACTCACCGGGAATACATGGAGGCTGATTCTCTGCTCATAGAGCCGCTCTTTAGGTGGCTTGAAGAGCAGGAAACAGCCCAAAACGATACTGTAATGCTGCAGTCAGACAGGGACATTGAGTTTAACATAATAAAAAGAGTGATGTACACCTGCAGCAGGGCAGGCATAACCGATTTCAAAGTCCTTGTAATTCAGGACGGCTTAATTTGAACAGCTCTGCTTTAAAGACAACAAAAACCAGTGCGGACAGGCTATTTCCCTTTGTCCTGTTTGTGGTTATGGTTATTTTTATCGGTGCAGGGGTAACTCTCCGATTTAAATATGAGCAGCACCCTGTTGAATCCGGCGACAGTTCAAGTATCTCGACCACTACTTTTATCATTCCCGAGCAGCCACCACCTCCGGCTCCAGTTCCAGTGGAGGAGAAGGTGGAGACCCCAAAAGAGCAGAAGCGACCGCCGGAGGTGATCGATTTAACAAAGGTGAAACCGTCGGAACAGGCAGCTGAGACACCACAGGAACAAACAGAAGAGCCGCAGGAAAATATCAGGCAGGTTTACGGATTAAACAGAGTGTATTCAAGTGGGCTGGGTTCGGGCGGATCAATGTCTGATGCAGTGATAGGCAGGCTTGGTAATACAACCGACAAGGATTTTGATACGCTAACTGCCACGGAGCACGAGTTACAGGGCCGGGTTGTTTCTGCTGCCACGGTTAGCTCCGCCCCCAGGTTCAAGCGGCAGGTGCGTCCCGAGTACACCCAGGAGATGTTGGAAAAACGTGTTGAGGGAGTGATAAGGGTCAGGGTTTTGGTTGACATAGACGGAAAGGTGAAAAATGCAGACCTGCTCAATGATCTGGGGTACGATTCCGGAGAGCGGGCGCTTGAAGCAGTTTTGCAGATGGAATTTTACCCGGCTATGAGGGATGATGAACCGGTTGCGGTGTGGATTGTGGTGCCGATACGGTTTATGATGCTGGGGTAGGAGCGTCTTTAATCCATTAGTTAAAGTTGTGAGAATATTCCGCTCACACTGAGTCCCGAATTTACGTCGGGATTCCGATTGGCCGTATCGAACTGTTCCTAACGGGTCAGAAACTAAGGGTACAGGAACCCTTCGACTAGGAGCCCAGGGTGAGCGGAAGGGGAGAGAGCCTTCCCGATATACTATTGTTATAAGAGCAACCGTTGAGCAAAAACCGAACTATTCAAAAAATACAGAGGGGAAAAATGAAAATCTGCAGAATCATAATTTGTATGGCATGGGTGGTGTTTTCGGTGGTACGTGCTGAACCACTGTTGGTATCCGGTGAAGAGGCTTCGGGCAGTGATGGGCTGTCCGGTGAGATCGAAATGGAAATTGAGTTGGAGTCAGATTATGAAAATGAGTCCGAAGCCGATGAATTTGTGCTGGAAAAGATGCCTGATCTCATTGAATTTGTCCAGGCAGACTATCCTGAAGAACTATTGAAAGAAGGGGTTGAGGGGACCGTTCTTCTGGAGCTGCTTATAGATGAAGCAGGTTTGGTGGAAGAGGTGCAGGTGATCAGCAGCGCTCATTCGCAATTTGAGGGCCCTGCGCTGGAGGCGGTTAAACAGTTTGTGTTCTCCCCGGCTTATGCAAATGATGCTGCTGTTGCGGTAATGCTGCAGTATGAATATCGCTTTACTTTGCAGGATGCTGAAATAGCGTTGAGTGAATATGTCAACTACAGAGGCCGACTGCTTGAGCGCGGTACAAGAAATCCGATACCCGATGCATTTGTGGTTATCAGTTATAAAGACACGCTCTCTGACACAACGCTGCCTGTTCCCTTCAGTGTGTATATGCAGAATGTCGCCTCAATAGAGGGACAGTACCTCGAAGAGGATCATCTGGTAACCACAACCGATTCGGCCGGAAACTTCAGTTTCTCTTCGCTGCCTCTTGGTGAGATAGAGATAAAGATTCCAGTTGCAGGGTACCACGATTTTACCACGGGTGAAACGATCAGAGCCGCAGAGGTACTGGAAACAGTTTTTTACCTGGTGCGTCACTCCTATTCGGATTTTGAAATTCTTGTTTACGGAAGGGGTGAGGAGAAGGAGGTCAGCCGCCGTCAGCTGACAATTAACGAAGTGAGGAAAATTCCCGGTCTTGGAGGTGATGCCATAAAGGTGGTGCAGGCACTGCCTGGTGTGGGGCGTCCTTCGCTTGGATCAGGGGATGTAATTGTACGAGGGGCGCCAACCTGGGATTCAAAGTTCTACCTTGATGGAGTGCCGATTCCGATATTGTACCATTATGGTGGCCTTAAGTCTGTTTACAATTCCGAAGCTCTTGAAAGAATAGATTTCTTTCCGGGGGGTTATGGAACAAGATATGGTGGCTCAATAGGCGGCGCCATAGAAATTACCGGGCGCAAACCGAAAACCGACAGGTGGCATGCCTTTGCAGATATCAGTTCTCTTGACGGTGCAGTGTTTGCTGAGGGGCCGGTCAACGAGGATGTGTCGCTCATGGTGTCGGGAAGAAGAAGCTTTATTGGAGAAATACTCAACCTTGCACTGCGGGCAACTGATGAAGAGATTCCCATTGCTATCACTCCCTTTTACTGGGATTATCTTTTGCGCTCTGATGTCACTTTTTCGCAGAACAATAATCTTTTTGTAACCTTGTTTGGTTCACGTGACAGCTTGGGAATAATCTATCCTGATATGGGTGGAGCCGGGACAGAAGAGATTGCTGAAGCTACCGATCAGTTTGGGATGGGTATGTCTTTTCACATGGGGCTTGTGGGGTGGGATTATCAATTTGCTGAAAAGCTGCGTAATTCCATGCGCTTTTCCGCTACTGCGGGGAGAGCGGATTTCTCAGTGTTTGGGTTTGTTACAGTAAACGAAAAGTTTAGGTTGTTGACCTTTAGGGATGAACTTCAGTACACTCTTCGGGATAATCTTCGTTTTAACCTGGGTGCCGATATAAATCTGGGGCATGATGATATGGTTCTGGTGATTCCAAGCGCATCGGGTGTCATTATGAGAGATACGACGGAGAACTGGCTTTTTGGTGTAGCCGGAATTTATCTCAATGCCGAATACAAACCGATCGACAATCTGCAAATAATCCCGGGTCTTCGTTATGACTATTTTCCAGAGCTTGACTACAGAGGTGGAATTGTTCCTGAGTTCTGGGATTATTCATCCTTCAACAACAGCAGGGGTAAATCAGGTGAACCATCTTTACGGTTAAGTACCAGATATGAAGTGGTACCGGATCATACAATAAAGGCTGCTTTAGGTAATTACAGCCAAACCCCTCAGCCACTGGGACAGTCGATTCATGAGACCTGGGGTAATCCAAAGCTCTCAGCAACCAAGGCAACTCATTATGTGGCTGGCTATGAATGGCAGATTACCGATCTGATCAATGCTGATCTTCAGTTTTATTACAATAATCAGTGGCATATCCCCCGTATGGCACGGACCGGAGACATGCAGCAGAGAGATGAGCAGCAGCAGTTGTGGGTTGGTGATCAGAAGGGCAGAATGTATGGGATGGAGTTGATGCTCAAACACGATCAGAGCGACAGGTTTTTTGGTTGGCTTGCCTATACTCTGTCAAGAAGCCAGCGATACGATGAAAACGGAAGGAATTGGGTGATATACGGGGAGGATGAAACTCATCACCTGCAGCTGCTTGCCTCGTGGCGATTGCCAAGAGAGTGGGATATGGGTTTTCGGATGAGATATGTTACCGGAAAACCCATAACCCCGATTACTGGAATCAAAGAGTATGATGTAGACTGGAGGATGTATATACCTGAATACGGGGAAATCAATTCAGAGCGGCACTCCCCATTCTTTCAGCTCGATTTAAGGGCGGATAAAAAACTTGTTTTTGCCAAGTGGATCTATTCATTCTATATCGATTTACAGAACATAAGCTGGCTGTTCTATAAGAGCCCTGAGTTTGAATTTTATAACTATGATTATTCCGATAAAGTAACGATAAGTATGATACCTATGGTAGCTGTCGGTGTGAAACTAACTTACTAAAAATATAAGAGGTTAACTATGAAAAAACGGTTTATCATTTTTGCCTTTTTACCCCTTCTTTTTGGTTGTACAGAATTTCCGACCAGGCTTGAGCTTATTGAATCTGATAAGATACGGGTGCTTGAGTTTATTTATGATCCGGCGGAAGTCTCTCCCGGAGATACAGTGCTGCTCAAGGCCGTATTTGCAGGAAAAGACATTGTACCTGAAAATCTTTCGTGGTCGGTATCATTTGATGTAGTTGTAAATCATTACGGAGTCGATACGGCGTTTGACGTTCAGCCTCTGCAGGTCATACCTGATTCCTATGTTTTCTCAGAACGGACTAATACAATAGCCTTTCGGTTTATTGTGCCGCAGGATATGATTCGTTCAAGCAGCTCTGTGTTATCTGATTGGCTTTCAGTTCTTCCGCCGGAAGCACTATCCGAACTTCCCCCGGAAATACGCGACCTAAATAAATATCAGATGATCGATATTATTGAAGGGCTTGCTCTCACGCTTGAAAGCGATCCTTCTGTCGGAGAGCTTCTTGCAGAGAGTAGTCCGGAAATGATTTCACTGCTTCCTGCGGTGCTGCAAATTCTAACTGTAAAGGGTAGGATATATGCTCAGATCGAAAATGGCTACAGGGTCAGAAGCGATTTTTCTGTCCGGTATAACAGCAGTCTGAGTGCAATTCCGGGGATACCGGTTAACAGAAACCCTGTTATCGACTCTGTTGGTGTATATAAGGTAAGGGGAAGCAACAGAGTGTCATACGATATCTCCGAAGGCAAGCACCAGTTTATTCGTCTGGGCGAGAGTAACGGCCCTGATGCTGACATTGCAACCATTAGAGTGGACACCGGCTACACCTACTTCATTGCCACCTTTACAAGCAATTTTGATTCGACCCTTACATTAGATGGAATAGCTCAGGGGGGGATTTGGCGTACGGAGCAGCACCGGGCCTTTTGGTACTACCAGTTTGATGAAGAGGAAGTTGAACGGGTAGCACCTGGTAATTATATGAATATCATCAATAATGGCAATGGATTTGAACTCCTGTATCCCCCCAAAGACAGACGGGTAGAAAACTTTACGGTATGGCTTGAGATCAGGGACAAAATGATGAACGAGATATTTCGGCCCCGGGGCTCGGCTCTGGGAGAGTACTACGGGAAGTTTACCTATACACGGGAGTATGTTAATAGTTTGAAATAGGGTAAGTCAGGTGTGCAAAGTCCGGGAGACATGCTCCCACGGAGCATGTTCTGGGATAGGGTTGTTTGGCTTGAGTTTTTGTACTGTGGGAGAGAGTGGCACCACAGGATGTCCGGATTAGATAAGAATTCCTGAGGGTATTTGTAAATTTGTTTAGCGGCACACTTATCAAAAGTAGATTGCATCAATACCGTGCTGGTAAAGGAGAATGTCATGGAGAGTGGGACTAAAAAAAGCCTCAATGAATTTTGGTCTGCACTGCTTTCAGGTGCTGCTGGGGGATCTTTAGGAACATACATTGCAGGCTTATTAAATTTACACTGGTTGTTATTGGGGGTATTGGTTGCAGTTATATTTCTGATTTCCAATAGGCTGCTTCTCCGGCTGTTTGGGAAATTCAATAGGTAACACATACCAGGGAATGACTGATCAGGAGTTTTGGGGTGTCGTACCTAACCGGAACCATATTTGGTCCCTACAGACTTCGTCTCGCAGGCACCTACACTCTCTCCGTTGCCGAGACGGTGCTGGAACTTATGTATCCCTTCACGATCGGACTGGCGATCAACGGGCTCATCGAAGGCAACGGAATCATAAGTGTCGTGCCATTGGTGGTGGTCTGGCTGAGCCAGACCGTTGTTGGTGCGGTCTATCAGCTGATAGCATCCCGTCTTGTAGCAATAATTTACCGTAGTTTAGCCCATAAGCTTGTTCTGAGTCAACGTGACGTTGCGACTTCCACCAGCGAGGTTGCAGCTCGTGTTGACATGGTGGAGAAGGTATGTGATGCACTGACTGAGGTGGTTCCGCTGCTTTTGAGCGGTGTAGTGGGGGTCGTTGTATCGGCAGTTATGTTGTTCACCTACCACCTGCACGCTGGAGCGGTTGCCGTTGCTTTAATCATCATAATTGGTTTGCTGCAGTGGTGGTTTAGTATCAGTGCCCTTGACTTAAACGAGCGAATAAACACTCGTCGCGAATCTCAGGTGAATGTCATAGAGAAGCGAAAAAAAACCGGTGTAGCCGCCCACTTTAAAGCGATCACCCGATTGAATGTCCGGTTTATGGATATCGAGACCGGTACGTGGGCCATTGCTGATATCTTTTCTCTTTTGGCACTATTGACAGTGCTGTTTCTAATCGCCGGCATTACGGTGTACGACGTCGGCTCAATCTATGCAATGGTAACCTATGTCATGACACTCACGGATTCGCTGGAGAGCGCTCCGTATCTTGTGGACGAAGGAGCCCATTTCTACGATGTATCTGCACGGGTCGCCAAGAAGATGACTCAGTGAAATATGACATTTGTCCTGAGCTTGCCGGTACAAGTGGGGGTACTAGAAAGAGGACACATTCTGTTTTCCTATTTCAGTGTCTTCCGTGCTTTCAGGGGACAACTCCTTTCTCTCATTTAGCCTTTAGAATCTGATTGAGTCTTCCCTGTTAGCCGCCAAAAAAACAGGATGAGATTTTCGGTCCACGGAAGACACGGAAGTTACGAAAGAGGACAGATGCTGGTTTCCTATTTCAGTGTCTTCCCTGCTTTCAGGGGACAACTCTGATTGTCCAGTGCCATCAAAAAGCGGAGTCCGCGAAGCGCTATTAGCGTGGCACCGAGTGAAGCGAGCCGGTGCCGGCCGGGAGATCGCCCCCTTGAGGATTTGGTTCGGCTGCATTGTAAGTTTACGTTCGGGGGGATCACCAGCGGTAGTGCAGGCTAAAAAAGGAGTCCGACAGAGTGTTTTCGCGGATGTAAACAAGGAAGACACATACAACCTTTAGTGGGTACACCAATCAAATGCATACCAATACTTTTTTATTGCATGTTCTATATTGAATAAGCTGGTTTGTAATATATTTATCTAGTCTTGTGATCTGTCTGAAAAATTGCCTTTCAAGTGAACCATATAGAAAGAGTCTGCAGATATGATAAAGCGTGTACTTATTGCAAATCGCGGAGAAATAGCATTAAGGATAATTCGTAGTTGCAAGGAGCTGGGGGTGGAATCGGTGGCCATCTATGCAGAGGCGGATAAGGACTCACTCCATGTTAAACTGGCGGACAAGGCAATGTGCATAGGCAAAGGGTCTATCGCAGAAACTTACCTGAATAAAAAAGAGATAATCACAGCAGCAAAAGTTGCCAAAGCGGACGCCATCCATCCGGGGTATGGGTTTCTTTCTGAAAATTGCGAATTTGCCGAAATGGTACCGGCAAATGGGATAATCTTTATTGGTCCAACAAGTGACACCATCAGCCGGATGGGTGATAAGATTGCAGCAGTAAAAACGGCTTTGAACGCCAACGTTCCGGTGATCCCCGGCAGTCACGGTCCTGTGGACAGTGATGAATTAGTGGTGGAGATTGCAAGGCAGATCGGGTTTCCTCTTATCATTAAAGCCGCTGCCGGAGGTGGTGGAAAAGGGATGAGAATTGTGCGGGAAGTGGCTCAGCTTACCGACAATCTGCACACCGCTCGAAGTGAAGCACGCAACTTCTTTGGAAATGACAGTGTATATATCGAACGCTATATCGAAGTGGGACGGCATGTGGAGGTGCAGGTTCTGGCCGACAGTTATGAAAACGCCGTTGCACTGGGCGAGCGCGACTGTTCCATTCAGCGAAGGCATCAAAAGCTGGTTGAAGAGAGTCCGGCGCCTTTTCTGCCACCGGAAGTTCGCCGGGAAATGTTCGATGCTTCGGTGCGATTGGCAAAGGAAACCGGCTATACCGGTGTGGGAACAGTTGAATTTATCCTCGATGAGCAGAATCGTTTTTACTTTATCGAAATGAACACACGTATCCAGGTGGAACATCCGGTAACTGAGCTGTGCACTGATGTTGATTTGGTTAAGTATCAGATACTTACTGCCGCTGGAGAAAAACTCCCCTTTACTCAGCAACAGATCTTTCACGAAGGACACTCAATCGAGTGTCGTATAAATGCAGAAAATCCTGAGATGGGATTTATCCCCTCTCCCGGAAAAATCACTCATCTTGTGTTGCCCGGTGGGCCAGGGGTCAGGGTCGATTCCCATATCTATGCCGGATACACCATTCCCCACCAGTACGACTCCCTTATTGCCAAGATAATCGTTCATGCAGAGGACCGACCTTCTGCCATTGCAAGAATGAAACGTGCCCTTGGTGAGTTCCATGTCGAAGGGATTGACACCACTATTCCTCTTCACCTTAAGATAATGAGCAATGAGGTGTTTCAAAAGGGGAAGTTTAATACATGCTTTATTGAGAATGAAAAAATACTGGGTTGAATTGCTTCTCTGGTTGTAAAATGTCTATTGCACAATTTTCAAATCCGAAGGGGTAAAAACTATAATGGATGATATGAAATCTAAACTGCAAAAGGGTGCTGTTCTTAGAGCTAAGTGCCCGGGAAGCTCTCTCTTTTTCACCTCGGTATTCAATGCGTGCGGTATTGCCAGGATGTTTCAGTATACTGCAAGAGATATTGACAATCCGCTTGTTGTATCTGTCGATAACAGAATGGATGTTTTGGACCTCTGCGCTGATTTTTCGGAAAATGCCTATCATCTCACCAGTACGTGCTGGCCGGGGCCGATGAATCTCATCCTCAAAGGTAATGGAAAAACATCAGAACTACTCAGTGCCGGCTCCTCTTATCTGATGTTTACTATGCCTGCGTCAAAAGAGTTCAGGAACATCATTGCTCAGGCACAGACACCTTTGGCCCTTTGTGAGTGTGATGATGACTCTGACTACTGCCCCCCTGATATTGAAACTATCACAATCGATCAAGATGTAACGGGTGACTTTTCGGTGGTCTCCTTTGCCGATGAACAAAAACCTGTGCTTGTCCGGGAGGGTTCCATTCCGACTGCTGCGATAAAAGAGATTGTGGGGCCATTGCTGCCATTATCTACAGAACCCAAAGAATACTGGTCCGCCCTGGCGTCTGAAAACCCCCTCGCAACCCCGTTTTTTATTGCGGATAAAGGAACACTTTTCATCGATAAGAGTGGTGAGAGCGCCAATATTGGTGTCATCACCTTCGGCTCTGCCGGGCAGCTGATCGCTGATACGCTTTCGGTTAAAACGTTGTCGGACAGTGAGGATATCTGTGAAGCTGCGGTTAATTTTTTCAGTACTATACGTGAGATGGATAAAAAAGGGTTCAACTCCATAATCATGGAGACGTTACCCGAAAAAGATCTGGGCAGACAGATAAATGCACGATTACGAACAATGGGGATGGATATAGCTAATTTCGCCTTTCTTATGAACGAAAACAACTGAACCATCTCTGCTCTGAGCTGCTTATGCAAATAATTCTCTGTTCGAAACGTAATCACCACAAGATCCGTATATTATAAAAAAACAGCTGCTCCTATCTGATTTTCTCAATAGCTGCCGTTCTTTTTCTCTTCTGGTTAATTAAAACGCTTTTCTATATAGTGCAAAACAGTATCACGGAGATTAGTTTGAAAACAACGCCCCCCAAAAGTTCCCCCACCAAGAGAAATGTCATCAAAGGTGTCCCAGTTGTGCCGGGGCTGAGTGTGGGTAAGGTTTACAGATACAGAGACATGCTCAGCAGAAAACTGTCAACCTACTATCTCAAGGACGGTGAATCTTCTCAGGAGATCAGACGTTTTTATAACGCCCTGAAAAAGGCAAAAAGAGAGGTCGCCAGGGTAGGGGAGCATGTCGATAAAAATCTTAACAACGGTTCAGCACAGATATTCACTTTTCAACACCTCTCTTTGCAGGATGAACACTTTGTAAAAGAGGTGGAAACTGAAATAGAGACAAGAAAAGTAAACGCCGAAGCTGTTGTAAGGGATGTAATTCAACGAAAAATCAATCAGATAGAAAGCAGTAATTCGGTTCAGATTCAGCAACGGGCTGATGACTTAAAGGACATGATGCGCTTTGTTCTTAAAGCACTCTTTGAGACACAAACTGTTGCCAAAACAAAAAAAAGTGAACGCCACATAATTGTCGCAAAAAAATTGCTCCCTTCAGATGCCGTCTATTTTGGTTCCAGCGCAATGGCAGGACTGATTACCCAACACGGCGGCCAGGATTCCCACGTCGCCCTGCTTGCAAGAGAGTACTCGGTACCGTTTGTAACCAATGTTAACATTGAGAAACTTGCCGTAACCGATGATGATTTTGTTGTTGTCGATGGGGACAACGGGAAAATTGTCGTAAATCCAACCTCAAAAGAGATTAAAGAGTGTCAGGCCAATATTGATACAAAAAAAGAGGAGCTAAAAACAATTCTGGTGCAGACAAAAAACAGCAAACTTGAGTACAAGGGCAACCAAATTGCTGTCTTTGCAAATAATTTCGGCCCAGCAGACATCAAACTCGCCGTTCGCTACGGAGCGGAAGGGATAGGACTCTATCGTCTCGAGGGGCTGTTTATGTCGATGAACAGTGAACCCTCTTCCGAGCAGATTTATGAGAGTCTGAAAAGTTCTCTTGTCAGTGTTAAGGGTAAACCGGTGACAATGAGACTTCTTGATGCAGGAGCCGACAAATCGATCCCGTCAATGCCCTTTTCCTATGAAAATGTAAATCCACTCGGGCTGAGGGGTATACGGCTTCTTTTCAGGCACGAGAGGGTGTTACGGGCACAGTTGTCTGCACTTATCAGATTGGCTCAACACCACGATATCAGAATTCTTATTCCGCTCGTTACCACCGCAGATGATATCCGTAAAACCCGTAGAATTCTTGCTGAACAATGGGAACAGAGTAACTCTTCCGGGGTTCGGCTCAAAAATATGCCGATGCTGGGAGCGATGATAGAAACACCTGCTGCAGTTTGTCTCGCCGAAAAAATTATCAGCCTTTCGGATTTCGTCAGTGTTGGAACAAACGACCTGCTTCAGTACACAATGGTTCTCGACAGGGATGATAACCTGCTCAAAAATTACTACAATGAAGGGGTAAAAATAATTCTGCCAATGATACGCTCGGTTATTGAAAAGAGTAATGCACAGGGAAAACACTGTTCTGTATGCGGTGAAATTGCTGCGGAAACCTCTTATACCAAAAAACTTCTTGATTGCGGACTGCAGAATTTCAGTGTTACCCCTTCTGCCATACCTTTTTTAAAAGAGAAAATCCTGTCGTTGTAAGCGCCCTGAGTAGGCTGGTCCGCCTCCGCGCTCCCATCTCCGGAACATTCCGCCTTGTATTCTCACTCCCAAAAGCCCCCCACAGCTTGATTTTTGAGGGATCTCAAGCCAGGCCAGTAACGCCCTGCATCGGTAGTGTGACGGCACTCGGAAAAACCGGGAGGAGGGCAAGGGCACAGGCCATATCCCTATTTACTCTTGCAGTGCGGAGCTAACACCGGTATCAACTTGTCTGAACCATTGGGGCGTTCTCCCGGTGTCTCAAACACCACCGTGGTATCGACGTTACCTCTGGGGTAAAAGTCGCCTGCTACAAAAAGCCACCTGGGTTGGAGCTGCGATTTGAGCATCTCAAACAGGTGAAATGTGACCGTCTCGTGAAATGCACCAATCATACGAAAAGAGTTGAGATACAGTTTCCATGACTTCAGCTCAAGGCAGAACTTATCCGGCAGGTAGCAAAGATGTATGGAGCCAAAGTCGGGATATCCGGTCTTGGGACAGACACAGGTAAATTCAGGAAATACAATCCTCACCACCCCGCTGTGAGTTTTTTCGGTGTCATAGGGGCAGGGAAATGTCTCTATCGCAGGTAAAATTTCGGATGCCAGCGCATCATCGAGCAACGTGACGTTTTCAAAAAACATAAAATGTTCCCTCTTTTTGGGTAGAAGTTTTCATAAAAATACGATATAAACAGCTCTGATTGTGAACCATATCTGAAAATTGTGAGCCGGGGCAGTTATTCGATATTCCTGCGGTAACAATTTATATTTATACCAGTATACTCATTTAATGTGAAGCAGGGGTTGCACTATGTTTAAAATAAAAACTGTTCCGGTTTTGATTGTTTGTCTGTCAATCATTTCAATGGTCAGGCTTTATGCTGAAGATGAAGCTACCACCTTTGATCTTCAAGAGATCGCTTCAGCACAATCCAATCAACTCCTCTGGAAAATCCAAAATGAGAAAGCACACATCTATCTGTTCGGATCCCTGCACTATGGCATAGCTGATTTTTATCCCTTTGCAGAATCTGTTGAGAGTGCGTTTGAGAAATCCGACTATCTGGTAGTTGAAATAAATACTGTGTGTGAAACATTTATGCCTGAAGTTGCAAAGCATATGAGAAACGGAATGCTGCCCCCCGACAGAACCCTCCAGACGGAATTGTCTTCAGAGGTGTTTAAGCTGCTTGAAAATTCCCTTGAAGAGTTGGGGGTGGGCATCGACCGATTCAGCTCCTATAAACCATGGCTCATGGCCCTCACCCTCAGCGGTCTCAAACTCCAGGCTCTCGGCTTTGATCCCGGGTTGGGAGTTGAGAGCTACTTTTTCAGCAAATCGGAAGAAAAGAGCATTCTTGAACTTGAGAGTGTACAGTCCCAAATGAAAAGTCTTTCTGTGCTGGATTCCGACGGCCTGCTCGAATATACTCTGGAAAATAATTCGGAGTTGGAAAAGATGATGGGTGATTTGACAAGGGCATGGGTTGAAGGGGACAGCGCCGCTCTTTCTGCTATCATACTGCAGGATTACTCGGCAGCCATCCCCGGATATCAAGAGATTTATCAGGCACTGTTCTCAACACGAAATACGAATATGACAAACGTCTTAGTCGACCTTCTCGACACCGATGGAACGTACTTTGTTGTGGTTGGTGCCGGTCACCTCCTCGGACCGGACAGCATCATCGAGATGCTGATAAAAAGAGGACGTGAAGTTACAAGAGTTGGTGAATAAAGGATTAGCTGATTTACGCGGTGAGCAAACAAAAATTGATACCAATAGATAATTTCGGGTTTCAGTGGCATATCACTGACCGATGTGATCAGCGATGTGCTCACTGCTATGCTTCTGATTATTCGGACAATAGTGAACTGCGTATACAGTCGCTTATCGGTATTGCCAATGACATCTTCGGTTATTTAAACACATTGCCTGTAACGGTCAATCTCACCGGCGGGGAACCACTCCTTTACAAAGACCTTTTCCAACTGCTCCGGCATATTGTCCGGTTTGACAATCTTGCAGAACTTAATCTCATTACCAATGCGGTTTCTGTTAGTGACACTGCTATTGCCAGTCTCGCCGCATTGCCAAAACTGACATCCATCAAAATCTCTCTTGAATCACACATGCCTCATGTCAATGATGCTGTCAGGGGTCATGGGCATTTCAGGCGGGTATGGGATAATATCGCAAAAATCACCAAGGCAGGGATTCCGGTTGTACTGATGGTTACTCTTGGGGGATGGAACAGTGCTTCTATCCCGGGGATACTGGAGCTGGCTGCCAGAAAAGGTATCGATGGGGTGATTTTCGAACGCTTTGTGCCTATAGGTACCGGAAAAAAAATGCTGCAGGACAGCTTGAATGCAAACCAGTGGTGTCATGTAGTGCAATCAATTACAAAAGAGCTTGCGATTGATATCACTATCGATGATCTGCTGCCATACAGGGCGTTTCAGGTGAGCACCTTGAACGGTTCCAATGCTCAAGACAGGCTTTCGGGTGCTTTGTGCAATCTGGGTCCCGAATCAATGGCTCTCATGCCTGATGGAACAGTCTACCCCTGCAGGCGTCTGCCCCTGCCGGTGGGAACCTTACCGGTTGACTCCATGGCACAGATCATCGAGTCGCTTCGGGGCTACAGTCCTCAGAATTTGTTGACTCACATGAAAAAGAGTGGGTGTTCTTCATGTGTTCATGAAGATTGTGCGGGATGCAGGGCTCTGGCAGTCGCCATGGGCAATGGGTTATATGGTGAAGATTTTCAGTGTGTGCGTCTGCCCGGTGCTTCAGCACCGGATCTCTAAAAAATGGACCAGGAGGGTAACACATAGATGTTAAGGTCAGCTCTCCTCTGTAGCAGACTACTGCGGAGGACGGAGCACAGGCACTTCGATACGGCCAAGAGGAATTGGCCTACTCAGTGTGAGCGACATCATCAAGCTTAACACCTATGGGGAGTAGTATCAATGCCCTCTGATATGCTGCTCATCATTACGAAAAAATCAAAAGACAATCTGTTGTTAACTCCAGTTATCGTATTAAATGCAAAGGAACAATAAAGTATAAAAATGGTAGGAATATCAAAACTGTACTGCGCAACGGTGGAACCATCTGATGTGCTGCGATATAGCGCTGACTCATCATCCGTACCCTCCCACATTCTCCAATTCTCTGCTAACAAGCGGCCTGTTGTGGTTTGGAATGTAACCAAGAGGTGTAATCTACGTTGTGTTCACTGCTACTCAAAGTCCATGAATCTGGATGGTGTGGATGAACTCTCAACGGATCAGGGAAAACGCCTGCTTGATGATCTGGCGGGGCAAAAATGCCCTGTGGTACTTTTTTCCGGTGGTGAACCGCTCATGCGTCAGGATTTGATGGATCTGATCAGATATGCACACAAGGCCGGTTTAAGAGCTGTTATCTCTACCAATGGCACATTGATTACTCCCCGGGTTGCCCGTGAGCTCAAAAGTAGTGACGTCTCCTATGTCGGGGTAAGTATAGATGGCATAGGTGAAACCAACGACCGTTTCCGCTGTATGGAAGGAGCATTCAATTCTGCTATACAGGGAATTCGAAATTGCAAAAAAGCCGGTATAAAGGTGGGACTCAGATTTACTGTTACAAAAAGCAACCGTTGTGAAATCCCTGCCATATTTCACCTTCTTGAGCAGGAGGATATACCAAGAGCATGTTTTTACCATCTTGTATACACCGGGAGGGGAAAAGAGATTATCGATAAGGCACTGAGTCATGCTCAAAGCCGCAAAACAGTCCATCAGATTATCGACCGTACAGCCGATCTGTATGCAAGAGGAGTTGGCAAAGAAATTTTGACGGTGGGTAATCATGCCGATGGTGTATATCTCTATCTGAGGTTGAAAAGGGAGGGCTCTTCAAGAGCAGCATCTGTACTGAAACTTCTTCAGATGAATGGTGGAAACAATTCAGGGATTGGTATAGGGTCTGTTTCATGGGATGGCAATGTATATGCAGATCAGTTCTGGCGCAATCACTCCTTGGGCAATATCAAACAACAGTCGTTCTCAGAAATATGGAATGAAACCGGCCACCCCCTTATCGGTTCCCTTAGAAATCGAAAACCCTTGCTGAAGGGGCGTTGCTCTGGGTGTGTATGGAAGGATGTGTGCAATGGAAATATGCGGGTAAGAGCAGAGGCTGTTCACAATGATATCTGGGCAGAGGATCCTGCCTGCTATTTAACTGAACAAGAGATAGCTGTAAGGGTTTGAGTTGGTGTGGATGCAATGCTTAGGGAGAATATGTCAGGTGAAAATTTGCCTATATTAAAAGCAATGGAGCGTAGGTGATGAATAATTTTCAGGAGAGTGGCGCACAGCCTCTTCAGCGAGCCCCAACAATTCGTCTTATAGCCTGGGAGCTCACCCGTTGCTGTGGTTACAGCTGTGTTCATTGCAGGGCATCTGCGTCGTCTGGCCCCTACACAGGCGAACTT
Organism: Chitinispirillum sp.; assembly: GCA_007115975.1. GTDB lineage: Bacteria > Fibrobacterota > Chitinivibrionia > Chitinivibrionales > Chitinispirillaceae > Chitinispirillum. Next base: position 8,753 of record SKJJ01000169.1, on the reverse strand, counting down.
ACAACCGCAGAGTGTGAAGAGGTGTTGAAGAATATCGCCTCTTTTGGCAATCCTGTTATCATTCTGACTGGTGGCGAGCCGCTGCTTCGTTGCGATATCTTTCACATCATTGAATACGGCACAGCTCTTGGATTAAAGATGGTCATGGCCACCTGCTCCAGTCTACTCACCGTGCAGATTGCTGCCAGATTGAAAAAGGCGGGTGTACGGCGTATCAGTTTGAGTATCGATTCGGTTGATCCGCAAATTCATGATCAGTTCAGAGGGTTCAGCGGGGCGTTCGATGCAGTGATGAAGGGGTGTCAAGCTGCCAGGATGGCTACACTGGAATTCCAGGTCAATACAACCGTAACCAACGACAATGTGGAACAACTCCCTGGTCTTCTGAAACTAGCAGAGCGTGAAGGGGCGGTCGCTTTTCACCCCTTTCTTCTTGTGCCAACGGGCAGGGCTGAGGGTCTGGAGATGATGGGACTTTCTGCGCCGGTGTATGAAAAGGTTCTACACTGGATCTGTTCACAAAATGTAGAATCAAAAATTGCGATCAAGCCAACCTGTGCACCGCATTATTGCAGAATTGCCGCTCAGAGAGGAGTTGGTGCGAGGATGAAAACCGGGCACGACACCATGACCAGAGGTTGTTTGGGTGGCCATGGATTTGCGTTTATATCCCACAGGGGAAGAGTGCAGATGTGTGGATTTCTCCAGGAGTGTGCCGGGGAGCTAAGGGAAAACGGCTGGGATTTCAGATCGGTTTGGGAGAGCTCACCCTTCTTTGAACAACTTCGCAGAAAAGATCAATATGGCGGGCGGTGTGGATATTGCAAGTACTGGAAACGGTGCGGTGGGTGCAGGGCGAGGGCATTTGCCGCTAGTGGCAACTGCTTCTCAGAGGAACCTTTTTGTTTATACCAACCCCAACAGGCTGGCTCAAGATAACCGGCATTGTAAAGGAGTGTATATGAATAGTATGGAGAAAAGTGCTCAGGCTTTCACAAGGGCCGCACGTGTTATCCCGGGAGGGGTCAACTCACCAGTTCGCTCTTTTAAAAACGTTGGTGGAACTCCGGTCTTTATACATTCGGCAAAGGGCCCCTATGTAACGGACATTGATGGAAACCGCTATATCGATTATGTCGGCTCATGGGGACCGATGATTCTGGGGCATACCTCTGAAGCGGTCGTTGAAGCAGTTCAAAAAGCCGCTCGAAGGGGTACAAGTTTTGGCGCCCCAACAGAGGATGAGACCGAGCTGGCAGAACTTATCACCAGGTTTGTTCCATCGGTAGAAACGGTCAGATTGGTTAATTCCGGAACGGAAGCAACCATGAGTGCACTTCGATTGGCAAGAGGATATACCCAAAGGGATCTGCTGGTTAAATTCCAGGGGTCGTATCATGGCCACGGAGACAGCTTTCTCATTGCTGCAGGATCAGGCGCTGCAACCCTTGGCGTTCCGGACAGTCCTGGTGTGACAAAAGCAACCGCATCAGATACCCTTGTTGCAATGTACAACGATCTCGATACTGTCTGGTCCCTTTTTAAAAAACATGGAGGGAATATAGCTGCGGTGATTGTGGAACCAGTTTCGGGAAATATGGGTGTTGTCCCCCCTGAAAAGGGCTTTCTGGAGGGGTTGCGGGCTATAACCGAACAATATGGTGCTCTTTTGATTTTTGATGAAGTGATGACCGGGTTTAGAATCGCCAGAGGTGGTGCCCAGCAGCTCTACCATATCAAACCGGATATGACTACTTTTGGTAAAGTTATAGGTGGCGGGCTGCCAGTTGGTGCGTATGGAGGCAAAAGGGAAATTTTGGAAAAAATCTCTCCAAACGGGCCAATTTACCAGGCGGGGACACTCTCCGGAAACCCTCTCGCTACCGCTGCCGGAATCGCGGTGTTGCGCACAATAGAAAGTATAGAAAATTTCTATGAAATTATGGAAGAAAAATCCGCGCGGCTTTGCGATGGAATCAACGCTGCAAGCTATGAATCGGAGGTGCCTTTAGTAGTTAACAGAGTCGGTTCAATGATCACACCTTTTTTTACAGATGCTCAGCGGATTAAAGATTACGGTGATGTCATTGCCTGCGACAAAGAGAAATATGCGGCCTTTTTTCATCAACTGCTCCAAAGAGGTGTTTACATCGCACCCTCGCAGTTTGAAGCTTCTTTTGTCTCATATGCTCATACCGATGAGCAGATCCACCGTTCCATTGATCAGTTCAGGTCTGCCCTTAAGGCGGTTAGGGGCAAATGACTTTTTCGCAGAAAAATCATCGCTGTTTCGATCTGACAGACAAAAAGTTGCTTTACGTTATGCAGTCCGGTTTTCCTGTTGTACCTGAACCTTTTTCCGATATCGCCAAATCAATTGGCTGCAGCGAATCGGAGGTGATCCACCGAATCTTCAGGTTAAAAAAAAGAGGGGTCATAAGGTACATCGGTACTATATTTAACTCCTCAATGATGGGCTACCATAGTACTCTTGCCGCTTTTCGTGTTGAAAACAACCAAATAGAGCAGATCGCCAACAGACTCAATGTTCTCCCGGGTATAACCCATAACTACCTCAGAGAAAACAGTTACAATATCTGGTTTACCCTGACTGCCCCCAAATCGGTAGACTTGAAAGAAAAAATCACAGAACTGGCTTCAGACAGTGGGGTTTCGGACTGGTTATCTCTTCCCGCTGTTCGCACATTTCATATCGGATTAAATCTCCATATGGGATATTCTCTGAAAACCGAAAATAGCACAATAAACTATGATAAGATCTCCGGGGGTACGGTTGTTTCAATCAATAAAAATTTTGTAAGAGCTATTCAGGGAGACGTCCCCTTAACAGAACACCCTTTCAACCCTGCTGCCGTGGCTTTGGGCTGGTCCCAGGAAGCTTTGATAACGGAGATAAATAAGTATATAAAAGCGGGCATTATAAGAAGATTTGCTGCTGTTTTAAATCCGGTAAAAGCGGGGTATGTTAAAAATGTGCTGGTTGCCTGGTCTGTCTCTTCTGAGCACATCGAAAAAGCGGGTTTCTTTGCAGCGTCACTTTCAGAGGTAAGCCACTGTTACCAACGTTTAGACTGTACAAATTGGCCATTCCATATTTATACTATGATACACGGTTGTTCTATCGGGCAGTGCCGCAATGCAATAAGAAAAATTGCCGAAAATCAACCCATAATGGATTATTGCGAGCTCCCTACGTTAAGAGAATTGAAAAAATCCAGGACGCAATACTTCCTCTGAGATGATCCGGATTCTCATATGCTAAGCAGTAGAAATACAAAAGGAGTGTAAATGATTTACTTTGATCACAATGCTACAACCCCTCTTCTCCCACAGGCAAAAGAGGTGATGGATAGTGCTGCAAAAAATTTCTGGGGCAACCCCTCCTCGGTGCACAGTGTTGGCAGAATGGCTTTTGCCGAACTCGAACGTGCACGGCAGAGACTTGCAGACTTGATAAATGCAACCCCCGAAGAGCTCTTTTTCACCTCAGGAGGTACCGAATCGGACAATCTTGCCATCACCGGAATAATGGATCAATTTCCGAAAAAAGAGATGGTCTGCTCTGCCATCGAGCATCCGGCTGTCTCTGAAACTGCCATGCAACTTGCAGCAAAGGGCAGGGTCTGCAGGGTCGCAGGGGTTGACAGTTCAGGGATCCTGAACCTCGAAGAGTTTTTTGATACAGTGAATGATAACACCGGCCTGGTTTCAGTTATGGCTGCCAGTAATGAGATCGGTACACTGCAGCCCATAGATCAAATCGGAGACTTTCTGTCCAAAAAAGAGACGTTGTTTCACTGTGATGCCGTGCAGGCTCTGGGGAAAATACCTGTTGATGTAGAGAGATCAAAAATCGATCTGCTCTCACTCTCTTCTCACAAGGTAAATGGTCCCAAGGGGGTGGGGGCTCTCTATGTGCGTAAAGGGGTAAGCCCAAAGCCTCTCTTCTGTGGCGGGTACCAGGAGCGCCGCCTAAGACCAGGAACACAGAACCTGCCAGCCATACTGGGATTTGTTGAAGCTGCAGAGATCAGCTGTTCAACAATCGCAAAAACAGCTGAGCATCTCAGAAATTTAACCCACCATTTATACTCCGGTATCGCTGCCAATATTAAAGATGTAATAAGAAATGGTGATGCCGAAAAAAGAACTCCGGGTACTCTGAATATCTCATTCTGTGGGGTAGAGACCCAGGTGCTTGTGGCAGCACTCGATGGGGAGGGGATATGTGTATCAGGGGGTTCAGCCTGCCACTCAGGATCAATCGACCCTTCTGCGGTACTGCTTGCTATCGCAAGACGGTACCAGGATGCAGCATGTGCGGTCCGGTTTTCTCTTGGATTTTCAAACACAATGGAAGAGGTCGACCGGTGTATAGAAACCCTGGTTAGGGTTGTAAAGAGAATCAGGGGGTTGAACTGAGGAGGATGGATATATTGTATTATTCTTTGGTAAGCACCCTGAGTCCCATAACTGTTAATTAAGTTAAAGTGCGATCTCTGCGCCCCGCTGCCTGCCCAAAAAAAATGAAACTTAAAGGAGTTGTACGGCAGGGAGGCTGTCGCCATAGGCTTGACTCGGCTGCATTTTAAGCTTGCCTTCGGGGGGAGGAGGGGGGGGCTGGAGACGGGTGGTGCCGGTTCTCCCTCGGTACATCCCGGGAACCGTGGACCAAAGCTGTCATTTTCATACCCGAAGAGGATTGAATGAGATGGGATAAATGTGAGGCGGCAGGGGTAACATCAAGTCTCTGGCAAGGTGAAATAAAACGTGGCCCCTCTATCCTTTTCCCCCTCTGCCCAAACCTTGCCACCATGACGTTTTAGTGCCCTCTCCACTATTGCAAGCCCCACTCCGGTGCCCCTAAATTCCTTATCCGGATGGAGCCGCTTGAAAGCGACAAAGAGCTTATGAGCGTACTGCATGTTAAATCCTGCACCGTTGTCCCGTACAAAGAACACTCTCTTACCGTTCTTTTCAAAGGCACCAAATTCAATCTGCGGCTCTTTCACTTTTGCCGTGTACTTCCAGGCATTACTAAAAAGATTTCCAAGTGCAACTTTTATAAGACGTTGATCCACAACTGCTTTAAGGCCATCCTGGACTTTGACCCTTACGGTGCGTTCAGGATCAGCTGCAGCAAGCTCAGCCACAGACGAACGGGCCATATCGCTCATGTCAAGCTCGATGAGTTCCAACTCCTGACGGGAAATTTTTGTCAGTGCCGATATGTCCTCTATAATGGAACCCATCCGCACTGTACCGGAGAGAATCTGGTGAAGGTAAACCTGACACTCGTCATTGAGACTTTCCTGGCACTCATTCGATAGAATTTCTGCAAACATTTTGGTGATTTGAAGGGGATTGCGCAAATCGTGGGTGACAGAGTAGGAGAAAGATTCAAGTTCCTCATTGACTCTCAAAAGCGATATTTCTGTCTCTTTGCGGCGAATCAGTTCTTCTGCAACCCGGTACTGGGATTCGCGCGATCTCAGAGCTGAACGAACGGCTGTAAGAAGTGTGCGGGCAAGAACTGGCCGGTCCAGAATTTTGGCGTTGAGGGTTTTTTTGGTACTGTCGAGAATCGCCCATGTCCTGTCGGGTGTAATTCCCTGACTGGCCATAATAAGGAGAGGGAAATCGGACCATTCTGGTTGTTGCTCAATAACCCCGACAAGCTGCCCTATATTTTGCATTGAAAGGGTTTCTTCAGCAATGAGCGCAGTGCCTGCACCATTACTGATCCCCTGACACAACTCTTCAATGGAAGCGCAAATGCAACATTTCAAACCATCTCTGGAGAGTGTCCTGTGCAATACTGGCCCATCTTCTCCTACCGGAGCCAATATAAGCACAGCGTACTTACTGGTAGAATCATTTTCCATATCAGGACTTTCCATTGTCCTTTGTCAGACTGGAGCCGACAAAACGTGGGTTTCCGGTCCCGATCCCTTCAAAATCTCTTAGAACCGGGCCAACATGCACACCATTTGAATCCATGTACATTTCCCTGATGGTGCGTTCGTGATCACCATAACGCTTTTTTACTACTGATAAGGCCTTGTGTACCTGGCCCCGGTATTCAAAATAGCCAAGGTTGACAACTGTATCTGACACATAGGAGACTTCAAATGATGGCTCTGCAACACTCAATCCAAAGCCGGTATAGTGGGACATGGTTAAAAAAGTGGCTACTCCCTGAATACTGAGAAAACTTGAGAGTTCATGAATGTGCACCGAAAGGAAATGCTCATCGGTGAGCGCATAGGAGTACCCATTGAGACTGTCGATAACGAGAAGAGAGATATCATTATCGACAACTGTTTTAGCAACGATATCACTGAATTCACCAGCAGTAAGTTCTGCCGGGTCGATCTGTTTTACTATAATGCGCCCGTCATTGATGCATGTGTCTATTTCCATACCAAGACTTCTGGCCCGTTGGGTAAAAGTGGAAATACGTTCATCAAAACAGAATACGATAGTGCGTTCATTGCGCAGTGCAGCAGCTAATGCAAATTGCGATGCAAGAGCAGACTTGCCGGTACCGGCAGGCCCCTGAAGAAGAGTGCAGGTGCCACGCTCAATGCCACCACCCAGAAGCTGGTCGAATTCAGCAATTCCACTGGTAATGGTTTCCTGCTTGAACTTTCTGACAAACTTGGATGAAATCAAACGGGGAAATACCTGTATGCCGCCTTTAACGATTTTATAGTCGTGATATCCGGAGATAAATGAGTGCCCGCGCATTTTTTCGATACGGATACGACGACGTTCCGGTCCGTAGAGAGGTTCGGTCCTGCTCATCTCGATTACCCCGTGCACAATGGTTTTTAGAACAGTATTCTCTTCCCCTACCGTATCGGTCAGAAAAGCTGTGCAGGAACGGGGTTCCAGAAAATTCTTCAGCATCATTAGTTGACGTTGATACCAGCTTTTTTCCCTTGCAAGCAACCTGATTTCGCTCAGGGAGTCAATCACCACTCTCTGAGGATCATACTCATTTATCAGATTGATCAGTTTTTCTACAATCTGGGGCAGCTCGATCTCAACAGGATACAGCATCGTTTGGCCCGGCCCCGATTTTTCACCCACATGAGTGGAGATGTGATTGATTTGCACCCCCTCAAGTGACCAGCCGTGAGACCTGGCAATCCGCTTAATTTCAAACTCTGTCTCTGAGGTGCAGATATAAAGACAGCGTTCCCCTTTTTTTGCTCCCTCAAGCAGGAACTGAAGCGATAGAGTGGTCTTTCCACTACCGCTTGTACCATAAATACCATACATCTGGTTTTGCGGTATACCGCCCTGAAGAATCCCGTCAAGACCCGGAATACCGGATTCAAATAATTCGGTAAGGTCTGCCATGATGCTCTCTCCTTATGAATTATAATGCTAAATACTTTTAAAGATCATAAAAGATGGATATAAGAAAATGTTTTAACTCAATAATATAGTAAACCGTCACAATTGTAACCTCACCTGGGAAAAACTTTGTGTCTCCCCTGATCACCTTAAGCCTGGCAGATAACAGTGGTAAAAGCAACTTTTCAGCCAATTGAAAATGTGGGGACAATATAAAGTGGCAATCACTGCCCTATACCAGCTGCGAAAAAAAACCATCTCATCCCCCGTGAGAAAAAAACTATATTTTACACCAGATTCAAAAATTTTTACCGTATCTCTACCGGACAATTCTCCTATCTCTCTTTTCTGGTATCGTCTTCCAAAAATCCGTAAAAACTGGTCTGTAGACATCCTCAGGAGAAAAAAAACATGTACACTTCATCCGATAATCCCGAACTCAGACTTGCTTACAGTTTTCTGGAAAACACCGGCGAAAACATCTTTCTTACCGGAAAAGCCGGTACCGGCAAGACTACATTTCTGCGCAATCTAAAGGAGAAATCACCAAAACGGATGGTTGTGCTTGCTCCTACCGGGGTGGCTGCTATCAATGCGGGCGGTGTTACGATTCACTCCTTTTTTCAGATGCCGTTTGGCCCCCAGATTCCCGGTACAAAAGGGGAGGGGACTCTCAACAAATTTCGAAGATTCAGCCGCGAAAAACTCAATATCATCCGCAGCCTTGACCTTGTGGTAATAGATGAGATCAGTATGGTGAGAGCAGATCTTCTGGATGGAATAGATGAGGTGCTGAGGCGGTGGCGCGACCGCAACAAGCCGTTTGGAGGCGTGCAGCTTCTGATGATCGGGGATTTGCAGCAGCTTGCTCCGGTTGTTAAGAATGATGAGTGGGATATCCTCAGGGATCATTACGACACCCCTTTTTTTTTCGGCAGTAACGCTCTGAAAAAATCAAGCTACATCACCATTGAGCTTAAAAAGATCTACCGTCAGAGTGATCAGGAGTTTATCGATCTGCTCAATGATATCCGTAACGCAAATAATATCGACAGTACTTTGACTGACATTAACAAAAGATATCGCCCTGATGCATCCCTTGATCCTCAGGGGGGAATAATTCTCACCACCCATAATTACCAGGCGGTTCGTATCAATGACGAGCGGATGAAGAGTATAAAGGAGAAACCCTTCAGCTTTAAAGCACGGGTTGAGGGTGATTTTCCCGAACACTCCTACCCTGCAGATTCTGAGCTTACGCTGAAAAAAGGTGCGCAGGTGATGTTTCTGAAAAACGACTCATCTTCAGATAAACTCTTCTTTAACGGGCGTATCGGTGAAGTGATAAAAATCGAAAAAGAGGTGGT
>SKJJ01000216.1 GCA_007115975.1 Chitinispirillum sp. | reverse complement strand
TGCACGGTTCCGGATGTCTGGACCTGAAGCCTGTACTGGATCATCAGCATGCTCTGAATGCTTCTCTCCCATGACGCAACAAAGGTGGAGTTGTTGAGCACATTAACACGCGACTCTTCAAAAAAGCGTATGAACCCCCATTGTCCATCATACCCGATCTCTTCGGCCAGATTATCATTCACATGAATTTTCAGTTTGACACTCTGTGCATGGTCTGTCATCGGCCACTGCACCCGAACCTGCCCCTCCCCCTTTGACAGAAGATGTTTTTGGTTTCCGATAACCACCGAACCATCAAACTTGTTCTGAGGCAGAGAACGGATCGATACGGTCTGGTTTCTCAGCGTTCCATCCCGGTTGAAAAAGGTGCTGGTTATTTTTTCCGCATTCCTGAGTGTGTTTAAAAAATCCTCTCTAAATTCCAGTCTGATCAAGCCCACAGGCTTTGATCTCCACGCATTACCATCCTTTGTCAGGTAAGCAGAAATGTTATGTGAGTAAAAACTCCAGAACGTGCCAGTGTTGGGGCGAAAGAAATCCATGACTTCATCAAAAGGTATCTCAGTGTCGGTGCGGGTAAAAGGGTAACGACCGGCAAAGCCATTGGTAAATACTGCAGCTATCTCCCTTTGCCACATTTCATTGAGTTCCCTCTTTATCGATCCCTGAATTGCAGCTCCGGTGATCTCAAGTGGTCGCATAAGAATGGGCTGAATCGATGCGGCAATCGGTCCAGGCATGGAAGCAAGGAGGTTATTCGTAAATGTCCATGCACTCAACAGAGGGTCTTCAGTTGTGCCGTTAAACAGGTTGGTTATCCGGCTGTTTTGTTTTGTTCCGGAAAGGAGCGCTTCTGCAAGAGCACTTACTCTTTGAGAATAACCGTTAAGCCCGCCCATTCGATCCCTTGATTGAGCAAAGGAGCGCAGGGGATCAAGGTAGTTTTCCGAGCGTGATGAAGAGGTGCCGGTATTTATAAGCCCTGAAACGGAGCGGGTACTCTGATTCAATCCACCGGTTTTTTCGGCCAGATTTTTTACAGCTGCAATCCCCTTATCTTTTTTGGATGTAACATCAACAGAAGATAATTTAAGAGCATTGTTTAGTAGAGCACTCACTTCAGAATCATGAGCCGATAATCGCTGCAAAACAGTTCCAATCTGAGGTATGTCAACCAATGGTTCGAGGCTTACTGAACGCAAAAACTCAAGCCATTGAGTGTTGACATCTTCAAGATAAAGCACCGTTATCTCCTGTCTCATTTGATTTTGATCGAAAACATGGTTTTCTACCGCCTCTTTGCCCAAACCCAGCACCCAGTCGACACTGAAAGGGTTCTGAGTTACGTTTTCGATCTCTTCATTTACAAACCGATCCCACCCTTGCTGTGTGTACATGAGGTTCATTCTGCTGCTTGAACTTAACACCCCATCCCTTCCAAAGCCTGTAATGTCAGCCAGTGAGATTAGGGGAACATTTGAGCGTAAGCGACTTCTCATGGATTCATACAGGGTTCTTGAATCCGGCAGCCTGGAAAGACGTCTCTGTGCCTGCCGGACAATTCTGTGGTCCTGCTGGAAAAGAGTCGCTTCCCCTTCAAGCAGATAGAGGCAGAATAGCGAAACGTTTCTGTTTATAATTGTTTCGAGGTTTGCAGGAAGTCGATTGACATTCTCACTAATTTTCATTGTTTCATGAAGAGCTTCAACCACATTTTCCCTTACAAGTGATGTATCGATCTTTTCCGGAGAACCGGCCACAGCCTCTGAAACGGACAAATATGTTTTCAAAACTCTGTAAAGGTCGTTATAATCATCTCCTGATAGTTCTCCGAATCCCCCACTTCTGTTTCGGATACCATGCTCAAGGTAGGAAACCGCGGGCTCTACCAGATAACTGTACGCATATTGAAGGTATACCCTTTTCAGGGATTCATAGATTTCATCACTTTTAAGAAAACCTCCCTTCATGGTAACCGGAACACCCCGTCTGGAGTATCGTCTGTACTGACCAAGAAGGTTTCCCAATCGATCAAGCTGTTCGTACGCTTCAAGACGACCGGAAGGATTTTGGATGGATGCAGTAATTTCTGAGCCGGTTTTTTCCATCAGAGCATTTACATTGCGATAAGAAGAAAACAGATAGAAATAAACTGAAGAGAACAGCAGTGTTATCAAAGCAGCGACAGACCAGTATCGTACCGTCTCTTTTCTGGAAAACCGCTGTGTTTTCTTTATGACCCTGTTTCCCGAGAAGAAAATTTCATCAAACAGCCTTTGGACAAAAAAGGATCTTATCTGTTTTTTGGATTTTTTGTCCTCTTTTGTAGAAGCAGCTGAAGCTGCAGGGGTCATCCGATGAGGATTGAGAGGGTGATTAACAATGGTATTGCTCATTTCCGAAGCTTGTGCAAGTACATCAACGGAAGTATCCGGAGATAGTTCAAACGATTTACAGCTTACAAAAAAGAAGCCTTTGAAGACCGGTTTTCCCTCAAATGCAGTCTCTTTAAAAAGCTCTGAGACAAAGGTTTGCAACTTTGTTTCCAATCCTTCAAACTGGATCACAAATCGACAGATATTGCGACGATTGTCCTCCTTTTTCTCTTTTGATAACCGCTTGAGCCTCAGTGCTTTCAGTGAGCCTGCGAGCATTTCATACTCCTGGCTGAACACTTTACCCGCAGCCATTGACTGCTGCTTAAGGCTCAAGGAGGCACCAAGGATATGGTCTGACCACTGAACTGAAGAGTCATTGAAAAATTGGTAAAACCCACCGATTGTATCAGCCTTGCTGAACACACAAAAAACAGGCAGCTCCATACCCCATGATGCTATCAGCTGATCAAGTTTTGCTCTGATGTCATGCGCTTTGCTCTTTACAAATTCATAATCCCCATTGAGGAGATCCTCTATACTAACCACACAAATTATTCCGTCAACCGGGCGCTCCGGACGACACAGAGCCAATGATTGACTTACAGCCTTGAAGGTTTCTTCACCTCCTGAGCAGAGATACTTTCCCGGTATATCCAGCCACACAGCTCTGTTTCCAAACCACCACTGTACACCTGAGACAGTTTCACCATCCCTGTCTTCGGGATATTTCAGGGGGAAACTGATCTGCGATCCATTAATCAGCGCCCCTTTTCCGCTTTGCTCCGGGCCGATGATCATAAACCATGGATTTGCGTACAGAGCTTCCTTTTTGAAGAGGCTTCTTCGTTTCAAAGAATCCGTATAACGCTTTGTAGCCAGGCGAAATTCGCCCGATACACCAGAGAACAACTTCTGGTTTTGGACAAAATCCTCAGAGGCTTTCCTTTTCTTCTTTTTCTTTTTTCTGAATAATCCCATGGTACCTTTTCTCTTTTAGCAAAAAATTGTATCATTGCTGAATTGAATTTTAAACTCACCCAGTTCATCCACATCGAGAACGATCCTTGTATCATTGCAACTCTCATCGTTTCTGACGTTTGACAACAGATGATCTGAAATGACCGGCAGAAGATCGGTATTTATTATGGCATCAATATTTCTTGCCCCGGTTTCCACAACAGAACAGCGCTGGGCAATTGCGGATATAACTTCTTGGGTGCATTCACATGATATCGAGTGGTTATTCCTTAATCGTTCTTGAATTTTTTTCATTTTTAGAAGAATTATAGAGCTGAGGTCCTCAGTTGACAGTGACACAAAAGGGATAACAGTGCAGCGGGCAAGTAAAGCTGCTCCAAAATGGTCTGTCAGTTCAGGACGGATGACATCAAGGAGACTTTTTGTACCGGCAATTCTATGTGCCTGTGACTGGGCCTGGATAATGGTGTCAGCCCCAAGGTTGGATGTCATCATTATAATAGTATTCCTGAAATTGATATCCCTGCCCTCCCCATCTCTCATTATCCCCTTATCAAAGACCTGGTAAAACATGTTCAGAACATCCCTGTGTGCCTTCTCGACCTCATCGAGAATGACAATTGAATAGGGTTTCTGCCGAACCGCTTCAGTCAGTATTCCCCCTTCACCGTATCCAACATAACCGGGCGGTGAACCTTTTAACTGTGAAACGGTGTGTTTCTCCTGATATTCGGACATGTTGATAATGGTGGAGAATTTCTCCCCTCCGAAAAGAATTTCTGCCAGTGCCATGGCACACTCGGTTTTTCCTACTCCCGATGGACCGGTGCACAGAAATACCCCCAGAGGAGCATCTGGATTTGTCATCCCCGTCTTGGCACAACGAATAGCTGAGCAGATCTCTGAGACAGCCATCTGTTGACCGATGACTCTTTGGGTGAGTCGACTTTCCAGTTCAAGAAGCGTTTTTGCTTCATCTTTGATGATGGATCCAACAGGAATGCCAGTCCAGTCCCCAATTACCCTTGCACACACCTCACCGGACACATGAGAATACACCATAGGGAAATCACCGGCAAATGAATTAAACTCATCGATTTTTTTGTACAGTAAAGAGTTTTCATGTTTTTCAGGCAGATTTAGTTCAGCGTTTTTGTCAATCTCTGCGTTTTCATTCTGGATAGTAATAATCTGTTCAACATACTCTTGTTCCCTTTGCCATTTTTCGGTAAGCTTTTCTATCTCTTTTACATGTTCACTTTTAAGGTTCTCAAAGTACATGATCTCATTTTCATCGATTCTAAAACCGCACGCTCTGTCTCTGTTGAGCTTTTCCAGAGCCCTGTTTGCATCTGCAAGCATCTTTTTTGTTTTCTCGATAACGGGGGGAGTTGTAGTACGGCTCATTTTGACCCTCGTGCATGCTGTGTCGAGGACATCCACCGCCTTGTCCGGAAGCTGTCGTCCTGCGATAAACCTCTTGGAAAAAGCCACAGCGGTTTTAATCCCGTCTTCACTTACATGCACCCCGTGATGCGATTCATAGCTTTTGGCGATTCCACGAAGCATGGAACACGCTTTTTGCTCATCCGGCTCATCAACCCGCACCAGTTGAAATCTGCGGGTCAGCGCCGGATCCTTTTCGAAGTATTTGCGGTATTCAAGCCAGGTGGTTGCAGCACAGGTCCTAAGCTCTCCCCTTGCCAGAGCGGGCTTGAGCAGATTAGCGGCATCCCCCATTCCCGCAGCACCTCCGGCTCCTATCAGCGTATGCGCTTCATCAATGAACAGCATTATCCTGCCGGCACTTTTCTTTGCCATATCAATGACACTCTTCAACCGCTTTTCAAACTCTCCCTTTACGCTTGCACCTGCCTGCAGAAGCCCCAGGTCAAGTTCCCACAGATCGACATTCCTGAGTGTTATCGGCACATCACCTGCAACGATCTGCTGCGCAAGGCCTTCCATTATAGCGGTCTTGCCCACCCCGGCATCCCCCACCAGTATAGGATTGTTTTTTCTGCGTCTGCAAAGGATGTCTATTACCTGAAAAATCTCATCGTCTCTTCCAAGTATCGGGTCGATCTTTCCTTCTCGCACTTCTGATGTTAGGTTCTTACAGTATTTTTGGAGTGTTTTGGATTCATCCTGATTAGCCTCTTGTTTACCCGGCGCTTTGGATTCTGAAGAATTTTTCACAATCTCAAAGAGATTGGTTTTCAGTTTTTCATTATCGATTTTCCGCAACTCATCAGTATAATCAGCGATGATACGCTTCATTTCATCTGTAAAAACATACAAAAGAATACCCGATCTTATTTCATCACATTGGTACTGAAGCGATGCACAGCTCCAGGCATTCCCGAGAAGATTAACAAACAGTGGAGAAAATACCGGTTTTGCGTTATTACCTTTTTTAAAACCCTCAATTTCACGTGTAAGTGCCCTTTTTACACGAGAAATGTCGATTTCAAAGTGATGAAGGATATTTGCAATGTCATTGTCTGTATCATCCAAAAAGGTTAAAAACGCCTGTTCCCAAGTGAGCTCATAATTGCCCATGGATACACAAGCAGCCACGGAGTCCTGCAGTTTTGTTTGGCAATATCCGTTGAGTTTTTCCAGTAATATGCGTATTTCGGGTGTTGACATTTTTATCTCCGGTTGAAATGTTCACTTGCATCAATAGACCAAGGATGTCTGGTTATTCTCAGGCATTTTCCGGCAGAAAAGAGATATCCATCCAGTATTTTTTTAGATTATTTGGATCAGCTTTAATCAGAACTTCACTTTTCAGAAACTGAGAGGGATCATACCACAGGTTTTTACTTTTGAACAGATGTACACGGTTTGTGTCAGGATTTAACCATTGGGCCTCGACCAGAAAGGGGTGCTTGCCATTATAGCTAAATGAGTGATTTTTTCTTACCCCATTTACTTTTGCATTTATCTCCTTTGAATAACTCATCGCACGTTTTTCATTGA
>SKJJ01000108.1 GCA_007115975.1 Chitinispirillum sp. | reverse complement strand
TTTTTGGAATCTTCAAGACCAACGAAAATCTTCTTGCTTTTTACAACGTAATTCTGCATTTTTCTTGTACTCATGGCTACCTCTCCTTTTGTGGCACTTTGTGACCACGTTAATGTTAGAATACATTTTAAAGGAAGGTAGCTTTTTTTATGGTTCAACGCAACCCCTATGGGCTCTCTTTCATAACATAGTAACTCAGGGTGAGCGGATGGTTAAACGGTCCTTAACCCAACACCCATGGGATTTAGGGACCCACACAAAAATCGTACCGATCAGCGTGGATTTACCAATCAAACTGTTTCAAAAAACATATATTAATTCTAACAGCATCAACAGTTTTTGTTAAAAAAAAGAGGAGTAACACATGTTATACAGAAGGATCGTATTGTTTGTATGTCTACTTTTCGTTTTCGCCCTTGGTTACGATTTTTCGGACAATGTTGCTCCCTCTCGAACTCCCCCACATGGCTTGTCCCCAGCTGATGTACCCCAGTTTATCGTTTTGGGCTCAGATGATCAAAGCAACGCCGAAGGGATGAAATGGATTCTGGATTTTATTGAGAGCAGACAGAATCCCGACGGTTCACCAATAACAATGGTCTTCTATACCAATTGCAGAAATTTTTCGAATCCCTCTGTTGTCGGACAGCATAAGCGGGCAATCAGCATGGGATGTGAGATCGGTAATCACACCACAGATCACATAGCCCTTGAGCTGGACTGGAACGCCGGCGGAGCGGGGATCAAACGCCAGATGACTCTTCAGGACTGGAGAGATGAGATACAGAGCTGTCAGGATGCGATCATTTCAACTCTCGGCCTTACCCCCGAACAGGTTGCAGGCTTCAGGACTCCCTACCTTGCCTACAACGACAATACCTTTACCGTTTTAAGAGAAGTGGGATTGATGTATGACGTGAGCATTATTGAAGGGCACAGTACGGAGAGGATAGGATCATACTACTGGCCCCATACCCTTGACAATGGCAGCCCCGGACACAATGCATCCTGGTACCGTAAGTTCTTTGATATCCCAATCGGCAGCCACCCCGGTCTTTGGCTTCTTCCCTGTTATAATTTTGCCATGCCTCCTGATAACAAATGTGAAGAGTACGGCATAGAATCCGGTCTTATAAATTCGATCGATAAAATGGTCGGCTGGGCAACAAGCGGCAAAGCTACACCACTGGATTATAACCTCTGGGCAGGACGCAATGCCGGTGGCTACGAACTCAACAAGGACCAAAGCATTGCAGTGCTCAAATACACACTGGACAGAAAATATGAAGGTAACAGAACTCCCATGACCCTGGGCATGCATACCGATTTTTATGTTGATGACTATCACTCCCCTGCCGATTATGTCAACATTCAGGACGCTGCAGAGAGAAGAGCTGTCATTGAAGAGTTTATTGATTATGCCCTTACACTTGAAGATGTGCGGTTTGTTACAGGAATGGATGTGATTGATTTTATGCGTACACCACCTGAGGTTAAGGCGGTGCCGGTGAAGAGGTGAAGAGGCGAGTGTCGGGGGTCTAGGGGTAGGAGTTGGTCCTGTGCTGGTTGTTTGTATACCTTTGAAATCGTCTTTTTCCAGTTCAATCCTTTACTGTGGGTGGCATGCTCCCCCGGAGCATGTCCTTTTTTGCTTACTTTTTAAAATATGGCTCTATAGAAAAATTTGTGGGTAGTCTGAAGGTTGGTCTCTGATCGTTATATGGAAGGACCTTTAGTATAAGAGGTTAAGAGGTTTGGGCTAAAGCATGTCCTGAGCTCCTAGCCGAAGGGGCCCCCCAGGCATCTGTGTCGGATTTTTTTATTGAGGACGGGATAAATCCCGTCCCTGAATGAGTTAACCCCGGTAAACCGGGGTGGGAGATAACCGGGAAAGGAGCCTCACCATTCCGGTATTCATTTTCCGGAGAAAACCAAATGTGGTGTCAACAAAAAATACCTGGGTAAAATGCGCCAGGGGGGACGAAGGGGGGACAATTCCGATTGT
Source organism: Chitinispirillum sp. (assembly GCA_007115975.1). Lineage (GTDB taxonomy): Bacteria > Fibrobacterota > Chitinivibrionia > Chitinivibrionales > Chitinispirillaceae > Chitinispirillum. The sequence goes on along the minus strand of SKJJ01000108.1, from coordinate 19,127 downwards.
CCTGTACCCTCACCTCGCAGCGCTATTAACGAGGTACCGAGCGCAGCGAGCCCGTAGGAGAACCGGTGCTGTCTTCGGCAGGCGCCCAGATTCTTAATGTTTCGCCAATTTACCCACATATTCTCCGGAATAGCATAAACATTAGAGACAGAGACACTGTCGGGGCGACAGTGTCAACCATGGCCATGGCTCACGGTCCACAAGTGACAGCATTACATCAAACCAATCCCCCCCCACTACCTATCACCCAAAGTAAAATAAAACACCGCCCCTTCACCCCGTGCACCCTCAGCCCAAACCCTGCCCCCATGTCGTTTTATAGCTCGCTCCACAATCGCAAGTCCCACTCCCGTACCGTAAAATTCCTTATCTGAATGAAGCCGCTTGAAGGGTGCGAAGAGCTTGTGGGCATACTTCATATCAAAGCCTGTCCCGTTATCCTTTACATAGTAAACTGTTTCGGAATCTTTTTCAAATGCACCAAATTCGACATGTGCATATTCCTCTTTAGCGGTGTATTTCCAGGCATTGTCTAAAAGATTTCCAAGCACAAGACTCATCAGGCGGGCATCCCCGCGTACCCGTAACCCATCCTGAATTTTTACGTCCACTGCACGGTCCGGATTGATTTCGGAGATCTCCTTAACAGACAAACGGGCCATCTCACTCAAATCAATATCGGTAAGCTCCATCTCCTTGCGGGAAATTTTTGTAAGTGCCAGCAAATCGTCTATGATGGAGCCCATCCGTTGTGTATTTGAGTGAATCAGTTGAAGGTAATCGTGGCACTCCTGATCGAAGTTTTCCATGCACTCCTTCAAAAGAATTTCAACAAAGCTTTTTGTAATTTGAAGCGGAGTGCGCAGATCGTGAGCAACCGAAAAAGAGAACGACTCAAGCTCTTCATTGCAAGCGGCAAGATCTTCGGTGCGACGCCGAAGCTCCTGCTCAGACAGTTTCAAAGCCTCAACGGAACGTTTCGCCTCTGTCACATCGACAAGCGCCATGCCCCACTCCTCTTCCCCTTCACTTATAGCGATGCGCATAGTGCGCAGGCGCAGGAACGTTTGCTCTTGATGGGAGGCTTTGAGAAACCGAAAATCAGCTGAATTTGGCAGCTGAGACTTGTATACTTTACGCAGATAGAGATAGCAGCGGTCACGATCATCCCTTGGGACAAGTTGTGGGAATTGCATGTTTTTCAGCTTGTCCGGTTCTATACCCAGCAGTTCCGATGCAGTGGCATTCGCCTGTTTTATGACTCCCTTCTGATCGAGAGTCAGGTACCCCACAGGAGCCGACTGGTACAGATCGCGATACCGGTCATGAGCGTGCGAGAGCTCAAGCTGCGTTTCTCTGAGATCTTCTATAGTGATTTCAAGCTCAGCCTGATAAATCTGAAGATCTTGCACCAGTGACTTGACATCCACATCAGACATCCTGTCAATATCACCATCAGTGATTTTCAGCCGCTCTTCAGCCCTGCGGCGCAACTCCCGGTTATCTGAATTTTTTTCGTGATCTCTCTGCATTGCTCCCTCCCTTGTTGCTCCCTTCTTACCCATAGGTGTTAAGTTAAGGTACGATCTATCAAATATAAATCGATAGCCATATTGGTTACTCTGGTTTTTTCCTGTTTTTGCAGGTGCAGTTTTGAGTCGAGTATGGTAAGATTGCTCCCGGAACCCAGCACATAGATCATGTCGAGCTCTACCAGCATGCCATCTTCGATCTTTACAACAGGAATAGATGTCTCACGGCTGAGCAGTTCGGGGAGAATGCTTTGATGCTGGGGGTGCTGGTGAGTGACAACGATAAAAGCTATGCCGGTATCGGGGGGGCATATTGCTGAATAACTCCTGAAGCGCCCCCAGTCCGCCGGCAGATGCTCCGATGCCGACCACGGGGAAATATTTCAGGGATGTTGGTGGTCTCTTTTCCCAGGGAGCCATCGGTTCTCCGTTTTTTAAGATGTAAACAACGAGTGGGTATTTTTGTAAACCGAAAATTCAAATTATTGCGCGGTACCGGTCAAATTGGTTCGCAATTTTTCTGTTTCGGCGAGGACGATGATTTGTTTACTTGTTGCCATGGCTGATTTTCCATTTTAATTGTGGCGAAAACACCATATACTTTTTTTTGATTTCACCCTTTCACACAGCATACCCCCGGAATAGTCACTTCTGCTCGCCTGGGGACCATCTCGCTGCTATCAACGAAATGGTCCTATCCAATTGGTGTAAATCGGTGTTCATTTATGGTTACCTCTGAATCTGCTGCAGCTTATTTAAGTTACAGCAGAACTATAAACATTTATTCACATGATATATATATTATTATTACAGTAGTTGCATCTCTGCTAGGAACAAAAGCATGAGCGTTTCGGTCTATTGAGCTTCAACAGCCATAACCACAATGATAATACACCACTACAGGAGTTTACCGTTGTCACAAATCAGCACCACAACCTATCCCCTCTCCCCCTGCACAAAAAAAGAGTACGGGGACCTGCTCACATTTCTTGACAAGTGCTTTAACAAGAAGACACCACACTGGTTTACATCAAATATGGGGCACATCTTCCAGCCAAAACCCAAAGCTATAGCCCAACATCTTATCTATAAACAAAACGGTACTATCAAGGGAGCTATTGGAATCTATCCCTATGAGTTGTGCATAGGAAAAGCGGTGCTGAAAGTGGCAGGGGTTGGATCGGTTAGCGTCTCTCCCCGTTTACGCTGCAGGGGTCTTATGGCCTCCATGCTATTACAGGTCAATGAAATTATAAAGAGTATCGGATTCGATATATCCTGTCTTGATGGGGATCGCTACCGATACAGAAATTATGGGTGGGACCTTGGAGGAAAAAGATACCACCTGTTTCTGTGCCGCAAAGATATCAGCCGCCTGGCTCAGAGAAGTCCCACTACTCTCAAAACAACAATTTTAACCCGGAAAGACATCCCCGACTTAATTAACTTGTACAACCTTTTTCCCAATCGGGTACAGCGTGACTACGGAACATTCCATCTCCACCTCAGGCGCAAAAATCTCAAGTGGCTTGGCGGTTACAGCCCCAAAGGCATGGCCTATCTGGCATACGACATCAATAACAGATCAAAAATAATCGAACTCCAGGGGGACCCGGACACTGCCCTTGTGCTCCTTGAATGGTTTGCAAACAAGTTTAGCACCAATACTCTGCGGCTGAATCACTCGGTCACCACCGACAGGGTCTCATTGATGCTGCAGCATGCAGCCACTCACCTGTCGGTACACAATGCAAGCCAGGTGCAAATACTTGATCATCAAAGCACATTGAAAAAACTCAAACCGGAGATTATCAACTCATCATTTGACAAAAAACAATGCAGGGAAACGCTTAAAAAAGCCACACACAATGAGCAAACGGCTATTCTCAAAAAAGCAATGGGGTTTACCAGTGAAAATTGCCAAACCAGCGAAAAACTTGCTCTAATTGCTTCCCTGCCATGGTGGATATCTGATGCAGACAGAATTTAAACCACTGTTATGTAATAGGTAGTGCTTGCTACCAACTAATTACTACCGGTTCGTACCCAGATTGTGTGCAAAAATAGCGGGAAGGTACTGTTTGGAACTATATTTTATTATGGATTCACTGCTGTTGTCTATCAGCGAATCTTGCTGAAACAAAAATCACTATCCTGACATTCTACCATAGTTAACCGGGAGTTTTTTTAATGCGAATACTTTTAATCACAATATTTTTGGCGTCATCTTGCCAGTTCCTGTTCGCACAAAACATCGAGATCCCTGCCACCTTTCATACCCTCGATAATGAGCTAAAAGTGATACTAGTACCTGATTCCAATGTTGCAGAAGTAAGCTGCCGGCTATATTACTTTGTTGGGGGGATGAATGAGGGGCCCGGTACAACCGGTTTATCCCACATGTATGAACACATGATGTTCAAGGGAACAAAAACCCTTGGCACCACAAATTATGAAAAAGAGATCCCCTATCTGGCAAGAATCGATTCCCTTGATGCACTGATGCAGCAGGCTCGCCTTGGTGGAGAGAACGACTCCGTACTACAACTCTTCAGGGCAGAAATTTTCGAACAGCTTGAGAAGCAGCGAAAGTACATTAAGAAAGATGAAATCTGGGAACTTTACAGAACCCATGGTGGAACCGGTCTCAATGCATGGACATCAAACGAGATGACCGCATACATAGTAACCCTGCCGAAAAACAAAGTCGAGCTTTTCTACTGGATAGAATCTGACCGCATGAAAAACCCAGTGCTCAGAGAGTTTCACAGCGAACTGGAGGTGGTCATTGAGGAGCGCAAGATGCGCTACGATAACAACCCCACCAATCTTTACTGGGAACGGCTAAACTCACTGTTTTTTGTTGCGCACCCCTACCGACAGCCGGTGATCGGATGGGAATCGGACATCCGGGCCTACAGCCCGCAGAAACTGATGCGCTATATCAATCAGTACTATACACCTGAGAATGCCCTGCTCGTTCTAGTGGGAAATATCGATCCTCCAAAGGCAATCGATGACATTGAGCGGTACTTTGGCGCAATACCACCATCCCAGTATCCTCAGGTACCGGTTGTGACACGTGAACCAAACCCCATTGGTGACACCCGTTTTACCGTACGCTCAGATGCCGAACCCAGAATCGATATGCTTTTTCATACTCCCGGTTATCCTCACAGCGATCTTTTGGCGCTGGATATTGTTCAAGGGATGCTTTCAGGCAGAAGCGGGCGGCTCTACAAAAGACTCGTTGAGCAGGAGGGCCTTGCAACCAATGCAGGTGCCTTCAACTCCAAACGACTTCACAATGGATATTTCATGGTTTGGGCACAGCTGAAAAAGGATTCTGATCCGGAGCTTGTGGAAAAAATAATGATCGAGGAGATTGAAGCTGCCACAGAAGGTGAGCCAACACCAAACGAAATGCTTAGAATCACCAACGAGATCCGCTACAGCTTTACACAGGGACTTAAGAGCCTTGAGGGACTTTCGGACCGTCTGGCACGATTCCAGCGCCTGGGGAGCTGGGAAGATCTCCTTGACTATCCCGAGAAAATAGCACAGGTAGGGGCTCACAATGTCCCTCTCATTGCATCCCTGCATCTTATTCCGGAAGCTGCCACAATTGGCCGCCTTCTTCCGCCTTTGAGTAAACAGGCCAAAGCAGTAGAGATATATCAGGATGATCAGGACAGGTAGGATTAATACATTTTTATTAGTGCAATTTGAAAGGATACCAATAATGAAATTCAGAACTATCGGTGCAAAAACACTGCTGATTACCATGCTCTTTTCAGTCTCATTTACCATGAGCCGCAATGCCCTCCAGCCACCAGAAGTTTCAGAGTTACCCCAAGGACCTAAACGAGACATTCCCACTCACCCCTCCAGAATAGACTTTGAGCAACACCAGTGGAGGGTCCCATCAGGAGAGCCGTATCGCAATGTACTAAACAATGGCCTGAGGGCCTACATAGCCATAGATTCCACTTTACCGCTGGTAGAGATTGAAGGCTACATAAATCACAGTCCGCTAAACGACCCTCAGGGAAAGCAGGGGCTTGGAGCCCTGATGAGCAGACTGCTGCGTTTAGGCGGAACAGAGCAGATGCGTGGAGATTCGATCAACGAACTTCTCGCCACAAAGGCAATACAACTCTCCTTTTCACAGTCTGAATCACACATTACTTTTAATGGTTCGTTTCTTTCAGAGTACCTCGACACCGCGCTCACCATTATTGAGCAACTCTTTTTTTATCCAGCCTTTGATCAGCAGATTCTTAACCGAGAAAAGAATATCATGAAAGAGGCTGTTCGTCACAGGTTTGTCAATCCCCCACCAACACTTAGTGCAGCGTATAGGAAGCAACTCTTTGGTAATAGTAATGCATCAAGACTGACAACAATCGCTTCACTTGACAATATCGATCGTGAGGACCTTGTTAAGCTTCATAAATCGGTTTTTACCACCGATAACATAGTAATCTCTGTTGCAGGAAATTTCACTGAACAAACTGTTAAATCCAGATTGGAGACAATTTTTCCCGTAACAGAAAACGCCAGACAGATTGTACCTTTTGAAGAGATAATCAGCGCCCCTTCAATCGATGCACTTATCGTTCACCGCCCTATCAATCAGGCGTATGTCCGAATGGGACTGCCGATGTTCAGACGACCTCACCCGGATTACTATACGGCATCACTGCTGAATATGATCATTGGAGGAGGAGGGTTCACTTCCAGACTTGGTACCAAAATCCGCTCAGATGCAGGGCTTACCTACTCCATTCACTCACGGATGGAATCAAATTATCTCTATCCGGGAACATTCTATATTGAGTTTAATACCAGAACTGAAACGTTGCCGCTGGCTATCTCCCTTATAAAAAGTGAAGTGGAAAGATTTAAAGAGGAGGGGGTCACCGAAGACGAGTTAGCCAATGGCAAAACAGCCCTTCTTTCACAACTGCCTTCAATGTTCAGATCCCCGGGCAATACCACAGCAACCTATGCCTGGAACGAGTTCTACGGCCGTTCAGCAGACCACTTCCTTCTCTACCCCAATGAAATTGCAACAATATCGGTTGAAGATGTAAATCGTGTTGCTGCACAGTACCTTGACCCTTCAGCCTTTACTTACACAATAGTCGCTGATACATCGAGGCTTAATAGACTCGACACTTCCAAGGGATTTGATTGGAGAGAGATCGAAAACCGGAGAATAATCTCTACTGATGAGATTGAACGGTTACCGTGAGTTAAGGGGGGGGAGGGCCCCAACTCCCATAAGTGATACAAGCCTGTGCCTTAATCCGTTCACCCCCCTGCCACAGCAGTGGTCCCCCTCCCGTAACCGTAGTCTGGTACGCAGGAGGTGAGAACCGGCATTGCTATGGAGGAGTATGGAAGGGGTTTTGTTCCCTTTTGAAAGTAGTAAAAAGACCTTCGTTCAGGGTGCTCGGAGCACATACTACAGCCTCACGATAACTATCGGGAGATCAAGGCGCCGCCTATGCGCTTAGCGGGTTCTGTACAGACTGTCCAAGCGGAAGCTTCTAACCGAAACCTCTGTAGATCACCGGACATACGTCAAATAGTTACCTACAGATAAATCGACACTTCTGCCCTATTGCCAGCCAAACAGAAAAAAGCCATAATCCGGAACAAAAACTATTTATATTTAAGCAAAATCAACACAACAAACCCGAAAAAAAGGGAGGATCCATGAACATAGGGATTATCATTCACACTCAGACAGGACACACCCTGCATTTTGCCAAAGCTATTCAGAACAAACTAATAGAGCAGGGACACACCGCTGAGGTTAAAGGACTTCGCACCAAGGGAGCAGTAAAACCACGTTCAAGCAAATTTGAATTGAGGCGAATCCCTAAAACTGATGAGTATGAGGCGATTCTTTTTGGTGGTCCTGTGTGGGCTTTTACAGCTTCACCTGTAATAATAAAATTCCTTAAAACCATTGGCACTCTTAAAGGTAAAAAAGCACTCTGTTTTGTTACAATGGGATTACCCCTTCCATTTTTGGGCGGAAAGCAGGCTGTAAAAGCAATGGAGAGTGAATTGGATCTCTCGGGTGGGGATATCCTGCCTGGAGTTATTCTACCCTATTTTTTCAAAGGGAACCGGGGGAAAATGAATGCGGCAGTGCAGAGAGTTAGTGATTCGTTGAAGTGATTGGGATTTAGGAGAGTAGAGACGGAATCAGTCGAGTGGTCAATGAATTTTACCGGTATTAACGTTCTCCACTTCTCCTTAACCCCGCCAATCACAACAAATTCGCCGCCAGCTCCGACAACCTCGACCTCTCCCCCTTGTTAAAGGTCACATGCGCTGCAACCTCCTGTTTTTTAAAACGTTCGACCACGTAGGAAAGTCCGTTACTTGATGAATCGATATAAGGATTGTCAATCTGGTACGGATCACCGGTAACCACTATCTTTGTCCCGTCACCGACACGTGTGATTATGGTCTTTATTTCATGCGGTGTCAGATTCTGAGCCTCATCGATAATAAGGTACTGGTTGTGTATGGAACGGCCCCGTATGTAGGTAAGTGGTTCAATAATCAAAATCCCCATATCCACAAGCTCCCTGAAACCACGGGACTTCGTTCCTGTGCGGCTCTGACCTCTCATTATAAGCTCAACATTGTCGACAATCGGATACATCCAGGGAGTAAGCTTCTCCTCAACAGTACCGGGCAGGAAGCCAATATCTTTACCCATGGGAAGTGTGGGGCGCGAAACAAGTATGCGATTGTACACATTTTCATCCACCGTTTTATAAAGACTTGCAGCAACAGCAAGAAGGGTTTTGCCTGTACCGGCTTTTCCAACGAGTGTCACCAGTTGAATGTCATCATTTAGAAGAGCATCCATAGCAAAAACCTGTTCTCTGTTTCTTGGCTGGATTCTCCATTGCCCCTCTTGGTATTTTTCCGCCACACGTACGATCCCCTGCTCTGAAGCGCTATACCTTCCGGCAAGAGTAACAGATGGATCATCTTTGGAGTGAAGCGAAACATACTGATGAGGATACAGCGGTTGATCTACAACACAAAAGCCCTGCGACTGAAACCGTGACAAAACAGATGGGTCAACAGTCACCTCTTTGATTCCGGAGTACAGCTCTTCCACATCAACCTTTTCGGATTCGTAATCCTCGGCATTGAGCCCAAGTGCATCTGCCTTTACCCTGAGATTGGTATCTTTACATACAAAAATCGTGGTAAGATCAGAGGACTCCTTTACCCCAAGAGCGATAGCCAGGATCATATTATCCTTGCTGCGCTCCCGAAGCTCTTCAGGCAACCTTCTGAGTGTAGAGCCGCTGCCAATTTTTACAAAAAGTTTCCCACCGTTTTTAAGATTGATCCCTGAAGATAGTTTCTTTTCCTTTCTCAACTCATCGAGAATCCTTGAGGTTTGACGCGCACTGATCCCAATCTCACTTACCTCTTTTTTAAAGCGGTCAATCTCCTCAATCACCGTTATCGGTACAATTACATTGTTTTCACCAAATTTAAACAACGCCTTAGCATCATAAAGAAGCACGGTAGTATCAAGTATGTAGTTTTTCATCTCTGTTAAAAGCATCTCCCCTGTTGTAACGATTCTCGTTTATTGGAATAAACTAATTCGCGTCTCCAATCGGATCAAGCAAAGCACCACACTTCAAAAGTCCTGTATAGATTACGGCTTTATAACACCGGGAATTTAGTGAGTTTTTGTCCTTATTGTTCAATTGCGTTGCGCAATTTTATACTTGATGCAAATTAGAGGAGGAACAGCTCATTTTTTGTCAAATAATCGTACGATTTAGCAATATACAGGGAGACTCTCCAGCGGCTCCGCCAAGCCACTCTGGGATACGAACAGGTCACCCTGTTCTCATCTACTTCTCCGATCAAGTGAAACATACTCTTTTTTTACGGAAACACTTTTATAAGCTGGTCGAATAATTCTTCCACCACTGATAAGTTCCTCGATGCGGTGAGCCGACCAACCTGCTATTCGAGAGATAGCAAAAATGGGTGCGTATAATTCTGCAGGAATATTAAGCATGTCATATACCAGCCCGGAGTAAAAATCCACATTCGGACATATTTGCTTCACATTCCCCTTGATTCTACTGAACACTTCGGGCACAACCCGTTCTATGGCGCAGTGAAGATTGAACTCATCAGTCCGGCCCTTTTCTGAAGCCAATTGCAATGCCTTCTCTTTTAAAACAACTGCACGGGGATCACTGATCGTATAAATAGCATGCCCCATCCCATATACAAGCCCACTATTGTCAAAGGCACCTTTGTTTAAAATCCTGGCCAGATATGCAGCTATCTCTTCGTCATCTGCCCAGTCTTTTACCGAATTTTTGATATCCTCCATCATTTGAGACACCTTTATATTCGCTCCCCCATGTTTTGAGCCCTTCAAGGAACCAACCGCAGCGGAAATCGCAGAGTATGTGTCGGTATCAGATGAAGAGACCACATGAAGAGCAAAGGCTGAATTGTTACCACCACCATGTTCAGCATGAATCATGAGTGCAAGATCAAGTATCTCAGCTTCCAGAGGCGTAAATTTGGAATCGCCCCTTATTAAATGAAGAAAATTCTCTGCCGTGCTCATCCCAGCCTGAGGTTTATGCAAAAACAGACTTTTTCCCTCATAGTAGTGACACTTTGCCTGGTATGCATAAGCTACCATCGTTGGGAATCGGGCAATTAGCTCAATGCACTGCCGGAGCACGTTTTTAAGGGAGTGATCATCGGGATTACTGTCATAGGAGTAGAGCGCAAGGACCGAGCGGGCCAGTTTGTTCATAACATTGGGGCTGGAGGCCTTTAAAATCATATTTTCGGTAAAACCAGACGGCAACTCCCTGAGAGAATCTATCATCTCTTTAAAATGCTCCAGTTGCTCTGTGTCAGGAAGTACACCAAAAACCAGCAGATAGGCAACTTCACTGAACCCGAACCTCTTTTCCTGGCGGCACCCTTGAATAAGTTCCTTTATATCGATCCCACGGTAACGCAACCGCCCCTCTACCGCGACCTTCTCCCCTTCATCGATTATATAACCATGCACATCGCCAATATTGGTCAGACCAACAACCACCCCGGTGCCATCTGCATTGCGCAAACCACGTTTAACGTTGAACCGCCCAAACAGTTCAGGATTAATGGCGTTTTGTTTTAGTGCCAAGTCGCAGAGCTGATCGAGATACTGCCGCTCAAAGTTACTTTCTTCACGAATAGAGTGGTTCATAAGACGTTTTCCTAGTAGCTTTCTGATCGATTTAATTCCTCTATGCTTATACGGGGTAAAGAGGTGATTTAATATATATTACTAACGCTAATTGTTCGGTGGCGTAACAAGCAGGTAACCTAAATACAAAGCCTCATCTTAGCAATGTAGTTGCCTCAAAATAGTTTTATTCGGGGTAATGGTGCCAGTTTCTTTTGTGCCCCCTACTTATTTTCCTGAATTTACTCCGCACATACAACCTTTTTTCCCCAAATCTTATATTTAATGTATGCAAATTACAATTTAAAAGGTAACCGAATGTCAGACAACAACACCCCATCAGTTCTTCTCATGCTTGCAGAAAACGAGTTCAATATCGGAACGCTGTATACTCAATACGCAAAAAAGATTAATGATAAAAATGTTTTGTGGGATCTCTATGCGCATGATGAGTTTAAACATTCAAAATGGGTACGTTCTCTTGATGAGCTTGCAGAGAAAGGACTCATCAAATATAACCCCAAACGAATCAACAAAAATGCAATTAAGACTATGGCAAATTTTATTCGAGACCTTAACTATCAGGCATCTGTAAAGTGCCCCGGAACTCTTAAAGCACTCTCAAATGCAGTTAGTATAGAAACCTCACTACTGGAACGAAAATTTTTTGAGGCATTAGAGTCAGACTCAGACAAATTCACAGAGATTGTCTCTGCAATCCACAGTGAGACAGAAAAACACCTTCTGGAGATACTGCACCTTTTCAAGAAGTATCAAAAGTAATCACAAGAACCGTTATAACAGATTGTTTTCTCTCATCCATTGCACCGCCTTGAGTGCACTCGCCTCCTTGTCCTTGATTTCAAGCATTATATCCGGATCCAGCCCAGCGGCAACAACAGATGTAACAAATGTGGCAAATTTCTCGATCTCAATACTGGTGGCGTGGGAACCAACCCGTCCATCCCGAAGCTGTGAACTGTAATCCATCATCGGCACTCCATCACCCGCTCCCCATGTGGCAGCAGCCCCCAGCAGCGACTCCTCGAGCTGTCGGTCTGATCCGTAGCACTGGTGATGGAAATTATCAAACAACACCGGAAACCCCGTTTCCCTGTGCACAAAAAGACAATCCTCTATACCGTATAACCGCTCATCATTCTCAATCACAAGTCTGCGGCGAAGATTGGGCGAAAGGGTAGCTGATACTTCTATAAATCTTCTGAGAGCGGAGTCCTTATCACCGTAAACACCTCCCAAATGAATCTGTATTTTTGCACTCTGGGGTAACTGCATCGAGTCAAGAAAAATACAATGATACTCAAGCTCTTCAATACTCCTCTGGACAACCACCGGTTTTAAAGAGTTGATAACCACAAACTGATCAGGGTGCATGGATATACGAATATCTGCATCAGCAATTTTTCTCCCCAATCCAAGCAACTGAGCGGAAAAACAGCTCTTCCAGTCAAAATCACAACATGGGTGAGAGGCGAATGGGATAATATCGGAACTTATTCGAAAAAAAAGCAATCCGTTTTCGACGTTATAATCCAATATCCTCTCAAGACAATTCAGATTTGACTGTACGGTCGCCTCAAGACGCTCCTGAGAGTAGGAAGCCAAACGAAACGTAGAAGATGAGGTACAGTCAACAGAACGATTTATGCAGGGGTAGCCTATTTTCATTATTTTGTCTCAAACACTTTCTCTATTTACTAACGTCATTTCACGTTTAATATACACCATCTCCAATGGTAAGCTCCATACTACAAAACAAATTTTACATCAAAAGAAACTTTTTACTCCAGCTATTTACAGAAGGTGAACCATTATAGTAACTTAAAAGTATCCCATTACTAACCTCAACACACGAGCTGATCCAAATGCCCGATACCGAACAGATTAGTATTGTCATCATCGATGATGACAGATGTCAAAGAGTATTCCTTTCTGCCATACTCAGAAAGAACCACTACAGAGTCAAAGCTGTATCCAACAGGCAAGACGGACTGAGGGTCATCAGTGAAGAAAATCCTGACTTGGTAATTACTGATATCTTAATGCCAGACTTTGACGGATTAGAGATCATTGCGCAGTTAAAAAAACAGTACCGCGACCTTAAAATTATCGCACTTTCCGGCGAATACAGTGCAGACCTCTACCTGGAGCTGGCAATAGAATTTGGTGCGGACAACGCGTTTATCAAACCGTTTGAAACCAAAGATTTTCTGGAAGCAGTACAATTCCTCATGAGGGGGAAAAATGCCTCGAGCAGAGATCTGCCTGAAATCCGCATCGATACTAATTGCTCATGGGATGAGAGACAACAAGGCGCTGTTTTAAACGACTGCCTGCCTTAGAGCCAAAGACAGCCTCAAACTCCTGTAATTTTGTAGCAATTACCTCAGCGTTGGCGTTATTCTTTTTCTTGAATATCGCAAGCTCCAGCCTTTTTTTGGAATAGAGTGCAAGTCTATCGAACAAATAGGCTTTGGCAAGATGTACAATAGTAACTTCAGGAGATTTTTCAGACCAGGTGTTCAGAAAGTCCAGTGCATCATTAAAACGGTTTGCACAGCTTAGATGATATGCCCTGATGATCGATTCAACACGGCTGAAATTTCCATTTCTGTTTAAAAGCCTGCTCCGCAGCAGATCTACCGATACCGTCTTTCCCTTCTCATAAAAGCCAATCAGACGGTGAAGCCCCTGAATATTGTCCGGATCTCTTTCCAGAAGATTTTTCAAGCAACGCTCAAGAGACTCGCCATCACTATTTTTTTCATAAAGATCAGCCAAAAGAAGATGTGAATAGTAGTTCCCGGGTGCAACTAAAATTTCCTGCTGCAGACAACGGATCGCCATCTCCGTGTCATTGATATGCATAAAGGAGGAGAAAAGACTATGATATGGTGATGCAAACTGATCATCTACTATAACCGACCGTTTAAACCACATTATACTCTCATCAAACATGCCAGCATACTGATACAGTTGCCCAATTAACAGATACACCTGTGCCAAATCACGACAGTTCTCATCATTTTTATTCTCCATTGACTCAAAAAACATGGAAATTTTCTGCAACTGCTCAACTACCGAATGTATACTGCGCTTCTCACACTCAAAATATGCCAGATCCTCAATCTCTTCTGCAACATCTTCGTAAGCACACTCAAGGTTAATAACACTTGAAGAGAGATGAAAAAGGGTTTTCACCTTCCGGACAAAAGGCTTATTTTCAAGCACTCTCTTTTTCTCACTGCAATCTCGACTGCTGCTCATGAGGGTTCCTTGGATTAAAATTTCGCTTACTCTGAAAGCATTCTGATTTAAGTTTACAATTTTTCTTTCCGGTGTTCAACCAAAAAGGATGAAACACTTTGAGTGTACTGATTCCACTATCAGAACAGTCACTACCAACAGCTAAGCGCATTGACGACTGCTTAAGTCTGATTCTCTTTCATTATCCCCTACGAGCCGAGCAGTAATCAATCATGCACTTCTACCGAAACGATCCTTCTTGAATCGGTTAGTTTACTGGTATACTGCTGACCATTTATGATAATTTCCACCGGCCGGGAGAGTTGCCCCGCATTTGCTTGTATACTTTCTGAAGATCCGCTTGAAAAAAGTACCCAATTTGTTATGTGGTAATACCCTCTGGGGACATTTCTTACCACCAGACGATATCCACTTTCAGCTAATCCCCCATCTCTTGATGATGGTTTTCGGAAAAGAAACCCACTACCCTCCAAAAGAGAACTCTCCATTGTTGTCTGCAGTAACCACCCATAACCACTGGAGCCATGAGTCACCGTGAAGAGTTTTCTGTCGGGAACAACACTTAACAATGTATCTATTGGGCTGCGGGAAAATTTGGTCTCAAACCCGATCCCGGGTACCGAAAAAACAAATCGTTCACCCTCATCGCGCATCACCGGAGTCATCTCAATATATGCCTGAGTGAAAAAGGACCTGAATCTAAACGGCACATGAACATATACCGGCACCTTTACCATCTGTGGGTAACAGACCTGATCCACTGCAGCACGACTCCCCTTAACGCCCAGTCCCAGATTGAGGTGAAAGTCACCTCTTCTGATTAATCGTACCGGCCCCGTTTTATAACGACGAACAAGAGAGACGATATTGTCCTCATCATAGCTGATTGGGATAAGACCCCACAGAGCCCTGAAAAGAATCTTGACTCTGAGTTCATTGGTCAAATCAACATGGGATTTATTACTAAAATCACGAACGCCCGCACGATTAAAATGGAACCGATCTTGTGCAAACTGTGCATAAAAGTAGGGGGTGTTGAGCATCTCAGTAGCATGGTCATACTGTATGTAGCTGAAAGTTGACTTTTGAATCGCAGAATCAATGGAAACAATCACCGCTCTGGACTCACCGTTTGCCCTAAGCTCTACAAGTTCAGCAGCAGCAAGGGTAACCGAGGGTTTTAAAAGCGTATCGGCATCATCCCACAGAAAAACGATCTCATCCTGCTGGTTTAACGTTCCATCTCCAGCATCACAGTTTGGATCCTCACCTTCACAAAGAACATATTCTCCCTCTTCGGTAACCTCATCAATCTGAAACGGAATCGAAGTGCCATCCATGCGGGTAATGCGTATGGAGTGTATGTCCTGGCCGAAAAAACCGGAAAGCATCTCGCCGTTTAGAACCACGGGTCCGGCGAGTGCGTGGAACTGAAGAAGTGTCAGCGCAGAAAATGCAAAGATTTGAGATTTAAAGTCCATGAGAACTACCTGCAACTATCAGGACAATCGCGACAACTTACAATCAACAACACCTCAGACAACATCAAAACTTCTCAACGTACTTTCGGCAGTTTTATTACGATAAAATTCTTCCCAGAGCCTATAAAATGAGTCCATCAGACTCTTCTCAGTGAAATTTTTTGGTTTGAACACGACATTTCCATGATTCCAGAAATTATAATTTCGGTGGAGAATTCTTCCCTCATTCGCAGCCTGAATTCCAAAAGGAGTTCCTGGGTAGGGTGTGACAATATAGAATTCAGCGAGATCAATCCTGGCATCATCTGAAAACTTTAAAATTCTATCCACCACCCCCTCATCCTGGTCATCAAAACCAATGCCAAAGGAGGCAAAAAAGTGAATCCCGCTGTCCTCTATCATCCGTACCAGGTCAATTCCATAATTCCAGTCACGGGTAGAACAATCTTTACTGAGCAGGTTTTTTGAAACCTGATCAAATCCAAAGATCGTATACATCGACTCAACGTTACCTTTGCGCAGTTTACGGTAAAACTCCGGATCGCTTACCATCATCATGGTTGAGGCCAGAAAAATACTGACATCAAGTTGCTCTGTGTGCTTCATTATCTCCAGAAGAAACCGCATATTTTTTTTTCCCGGCAACATGACAGTGTCGTCGGTGAAATAAAACTGCCGGTATGGCATGCTGCGTATATCCTCTACTATATTCTCCACCGGCCTGAAACGAAAACCGACATCTTCCTTGTGTGGTATGGGACACCCGGCACATCGTACCGGACACCCTCTCATGGTTAGCACCAGATGTGCATTCCACTTGTAATTATCGGCCGGAAAGATCTCCCTTTTAGGCACCGGCAGATCACCAAGAGAGTACACTCCTTCTGCCTTGTATAGTTTTTCAAGTTTGCCTTTGGCCAAATCACCAAGAATACGTTCCCAAACCAGCTCAACCTCTCCCACACAAACCGAATCACAATGCTCCAGACACTCCTCAGGAATAGCGGTAGGGTGAATACCACCCATTATAGTAAGAGTGCCTCTTTTCCTGAACTCATCAGCAATTTCATAGGCCCTTTGAGCCTGTGGCGTGAAGCAGCTTATGACAACAAGGTCAACCTTTTCGTCGAAATCGATTGGTTGCCCGATATTGTCATCAGTAAGATTAACATCAATATCATCGGGGGTTAAGGCGGCAATTATCGGCAAGGCAAGAGAGGGAGGCATTGTGTAATCACCAACCACATGTTCCTTAAGTGATTCACGCAGTACCGGGTGGTCCTCGAGGA
Source organism: Chitinispirillum sp. (assembly GCA_007115975.1). Classification (GTDB taxonomy): domain Bacteria; phylum Fibrobacterota; class Chitinivibrionia; order Chitinivibrionales; family Chitinispirillaceae; genus Chitinispirillum. Next base: position 2,269 of record SKJJ01000108.1, on the reverse strand, counting down.
ATTTTTTAAATTTTGGATAGATCAGACGAAGTTGCAAAGCGTTAACTCCATTTTCTTAACCTGCGGATATGGGACCTGCGACGTGACTTGCAAATCTATATGTAAGGTTTACTGTTGAAGGCATCGTTTTTGTTTTAAAAATACATCTTGTATACTTAGTAAAATAGATTATCCCACCTGCCCACAGAAAGGTTTTGAAGGAATATTTAGCAGTTGTGGGTGTATGGGATATAAGCTCTTCGGGTAATCTGGTCCGCCTGATTGTGATGACCCGGCAAACCCCCTCTCCTCAGCCCTGAAGGGGCGATCCTTATTCAGCACAGGGTTTCTTAAACCCCGTGCTGAATGTTCCCCATTATCTTTCCGGCAGCCCCGTCGGGGCGATATGTAAGGGTGTGTAAACCGTCTTCTGAAAGAAAATGGACTACACAGACTGGTGGTTATGATCTGATCAAAGATGGGTGATATTGAGATGATTGTAAGCACCGGGAAAACATTCCCCTACCCGCGACTCCCGGATCGACGGACCGCACCGGGAATCCAGGACGGGTTAAAACCCGCCCCTGGATAAGAAAATATGGTAGAATATAATTGTACCGGCTAAAAGCCGGTTTAGCGCGGGGCGGTATTGCCGTGCCCATCGTTGAGCTTTATTCTAGCTCTTTAGAGTGCAAGATCATCTTTTAAAACCTTGTCTTAAACCAAAAGTTGGGGTAGAAACGCTCCCCGAGTGATCAGGTCCGCCTGATTGTATCGAGGGGAGGCACATACAATATAAAATTTATCCTAATGCTCTGATTTTTCGCAAAACCATTGTATTCATTTACCGCTGCACGCAAATAAATCGGTTTTGTCAGTTGTACTACAAACCCTGTTACTATAATCCCAAATCCAATCGGGAGTCCGGCAGGTAAGTTCATGTCATAAGTTCCGTCCAGATTTGGACCTTCATCCTTTCGTATTTCAATTACGGTTGTGGTAATTATCGTTCCAAGACCTACAGTAATACAAGACAACATCCCAATTCCGTGTTTTTTGTATCCATTTAGCAATCTTCTCGCTTCGGGAACCGGTTCCATTTCTTTTGCAATATTTTGTCCGAAATATTTAACCATTCTTCCTCCAAACCTTGGATTATACCCGTAGTATGGGCTTCTTAGGTTTAAAAAGCTGTCGTTCATGGCCGTCCCGTTAGGGACAAACAGTGTTTATTGTTCAATCGTTTTTAGCCGATGCTCAATTTATATTTCTCAACTCACCACCGTTCTCTATATTGAGGGTAAATAAAAATATAAAAGATGGAAAAATCATAAACACAGTTGACTCCAAGTTAACATACATGTTAACTTTAAAAAGGGTAGCCCATTATTTATGCTTTCTATTGAATTTTATAAAACCGCCGATGGGAAATGCCCTGTTGAGGATTTCCTTGATTGCTTAGCTGATAAATATGTCAGGAAAGTTTTGTGGGTATTGAAAATTATAAAAGAATTGGAAAGTGTTCCACAACAATATTTAAAAAAGCTCGTAGCAACCGATAATATATGGGAGATAAGAGTACAAAGTGGCAATAACATTTTCAGATTATTGGGATTTTTTCATAAAAGTCATTGGTAGTTGTGACAAATGGATTTATAAAGAAGTCTCAAAAAACACCAAAAAATGTGATAGTGGTAGCTGAAAAGAGAAAAAAAGAATACTCATTGAGAAAAGGATCAAATAATGGATGATTTAGAAAAGTATATCGGTAAGCGAAAAAAGCAGAGTAAGCAATTCGAGCAGGATTTTGAAAACGGTTACAATGATTTCAAGATCGGTGTGATGCTGAAAATGGCCAGAGAAGAAGCTGGTTTAACACAGGAAGATGTTGCAAAGCGGTTGAATACAAAAAAGACTGCTATCTCAAGAATAGAAAATCACGCTGAAGACATTAAACTCTCGACTATTGACAAATTCACACGAGCTATTGGTAAAAAGCTTAAGATCAAAATTGCGTGATAAGAGAGAATAAGTAAGAATCTGGGCGCCTGCCGCGGACAGTTCGGCCAGGCTCACTAAAACTTACCGGTTCTACCTCGTCAGGTACTTCCAGGGGGGCATCCTTCCGTCATACCGGAGTTTTTTTATCCGGTATCCAGAAACAATGAGTAAGAATTTGGGCGCCTGCCGCGGACGTCACCGGTTCTCCTCCATGCTCGCTGCGCTCGGTACCGTTCGTAGCGTTGCGCATCGGAATGCTCCACTTTTTTGATGTACTGGACAATCGGAA
>SKJJ01000081.1 GCA_007115975.1 Chitinispirillum sp. | reverse complement strand
ATGTCGGGCTTTTGGGCACAACCGGGAGATGGCCTGGATACGCTTTTTTGGCAAACTGAAAGTGAACAGGACAATCTGGGTTTTGATATTTACCGAAGAGTAGAGCCGGCATTTCTGGACAGTCTTGCAAAGGCCGTTGAAAGTGTAAAACAGGACTCTCTGCTTCACAATGCCGGCAGGCTTCTGAGGGCAAATAGAGTCGGCAGTGATGATACCCTTTGGGTACGGGTAAACAAAAACATTATCCCCGGTGCAGAATCGGGAGTCTCCTACGGACTACGTAAATACCAGTACATCGATCGCGGTGTGTTAAACGATATTCTTTATGAGTACAAACTGGTGTCAGTCGATTTCGCAGACGTGCGGGATACCGTGGCATATACCATGGCCATGCCACGGTCTTTTATTCCTCTTAGATACTCTCTTGGTCATAACTTCCCCAACCCTTTCAGGGCTCTTACCACCATACACTTTGAGTTGCCGGTAAAGACGCCGGTGTCGCTCAATATTTATGACCTTCGGGGGCGTCTGGTAAAACGTCTGGTAACTGCCGATAAGGTGCTCAGAGCCGACTTTCACCGGGTGGTCTGGGATGGTACCAATGAAGCGGGACGGCCGGTGGGAGCCGGACAGTATTTTTACCGGTTGCAGACAAAGGACTTTGTGGGAACCAGGAAGATGGTTCGGTTTTAGAACCATGTACTTTTTTGATGTCAGGGGATGAGTTAATCGAGTATGGCGGTTAGTGTAAAAAAAAGCGGGGGAGAATAGTTCGTGGTTCTCTGAACAGAGGATCAAGTAGATGAAGTAGCTATATGAACCGCTACCAACATTTGACTCTGAAAGACAGATGTTGGGCTCAAATAGTCGTTGTAGCAGTAGTTTCTTCCATTTTCAATGGTTACTTCGGTAGGTTAACTTTATTGTGGGTTGTGAAAGCTTGTGTTGTAGTGATGGCGCTTAACCATAATAAAGGGTGTAAACTGAACGACCATAAATGTAATGAGTTGCGAGCAGAATAACTCAATTCGTAAGCGCCAGAAAGATCAAAAAAAGGTCTGCTTTTGAAAAGAATGTATCTGTTTTCAAAACAAGTGATTGTAAGAAAATCCAGCCAAACAGGGTGATCGGCTTCGCAGTTTGAGTTCCGGCAAAATAGCTTAAATTCGGGTCGTGGAACCATCACAAAGCTTTGTGTGCCAACGATGATACGTTAGATCTCCAATTTTAGGGGTCTGTATTAAACGTTTTTTGTTATATTAGATGAGTAGTTGAATTTTTTTACTGGAATGCTGGAGTGTGGGTTTGTTTTTGGTGGTGATCAATTTCTGACACATAGGGCCCTTTTCACTATCCCTAAAAGGAGACGGTTAGAGATGTTTAGGTTTCAAAAATTGGTGCCACTCTTCTTTCTGCTCAGTTTGCTGTTGTTGTTCTACTCCTGTATTGGGGATAGTTCCGTTGCTGGTGGGGCCGGTGCGGGTAACCCGGTGGTGCTTACAATGTCTGTAAAGGGTGACCGTGGGATTGATGGTGGTGTGGGGAAAACTGCTGCTCTTCACTCCCAAACCAATGAGGAAATATTCATAGAAGGATTTGACAGAAGGCGCATAGATATCTTCGGTGCTTATATTCTTGTAAATCAGTTTAGGTTTCCCTTGCCAACAGATGCGGGTGAGAAGCACTTGCGCTCGCCTCTGTATGCAAGTGGAAATGAGATAGTGTTACCAGGTCCGTATACATTTGATTTGCTGAACGGTAATTCGATATCTGATGTAAATTTTAGTCTGCCTCATGGTACATATGATTATTTGGTGGCACAAATCGAGCCTGTCGATAGTGGAAAAATTGATACGCTTGTACATCGGGTTACCAAGGGGTATCAGATTGCCCTACATGGAGAGATAAATTATGAGGGTATTTTGCGGACAATCTTTTTCTATATATACAGTGATACTGCTGTGTTTATTCATCCGCCAGAGGGTGACAGCATTAGTTTGGATGGCAGTGAAACCGTGGAGCTTGTTATTGAATTGGATGAAAAACAGTGGCTTGAAGGGATTAGTATCAAAAGTATAGTAGAGAATGGTTTGATGCAAACAGATGAAGACGGCAATTTCTATTTTATCGGCGACCCTTCTCGTGGCGGACCTTCAAACAGAAAAGCAGAGCAGATCAGAAAACGTATATTGGATAATATCACCAGGTCTGGTGTGTTGATACAGAGAGCCTATGAAGGAGGGTGATTGAATGTGCCTGACGGTGACTGCTGTTCATCACCTAAGCGTGGTGACCTACTTTTTACTTTTAGGGCAGGGGGAGTCTATATTTGAAGAAACCGGAAAGAGCTGCATCGTGTACTGATAAACCTGTTCGGTCTTTTTGCACTCTGAAGCCAGATCCATCAGTTCGTACCAGAATTCTTCAAGACGTTTTTTGATTTTCTGGTACTCCTTTTCTGAGAGCCCCAGTGTGACAGAGCGAAAGTCGCGTTCTTCACGTGGTAGTGTGCTGATTGCCAGTTTACCCAAGTCGGCTATCTTTTGGTGATAGCGTTTTACCGCAACTGATGTAACTTCCGAAGGGGTGGTGACTGTTGTTGAATTCATAACCCATCTCCCGCTGATCTCATCCTTTTTTATAAGGTGTAACTTTGACAAAATCCGCATCGCTCGCCTGACGTTACTCGGTCGTATTGAGGGTTGAATTCTTTGTGTTATCCACTCTTCTGTTCCGTCAAAATCAGGATGTGTGCAGAGCTCTCGTATTACCGGGATATACCAACTTGAGAAGAACTGGTATTGGTCATTCTCAAGAGTATATAGTGAGACATTTCGCCTTTCCCTGAGAATTTTTTGCAACAGAGCCTCTTTTTCCTCCAGCGTTCTGGCATGATCAAATGCAGCCAGCAGTAAAAACTGCTTTTTGCTGTTTTGTGAAAGCTTTGCATAATCGGCTATTCTTTCCAAGGCTTCTGGTTTTGCTTTGATCCGCCGCGATATAACCTGTTGGACCCAGTTAGGAGAGCTTGCGCCTGCTATTTCAGCAATTTTTCGCATGGAAAGGGAATGATTTTCTGATCTTAGCCACTCTACAAGATCCTGAAGAAAGCTGCGGTAATCGAGGTAATGGATCGTATTTGGTGCTTGTGCCATAAAAATTAGTTGCTTTTTTTGTGAGCTCTTAAATTTTCTAACCTGTCAACATTTAGCTGATAGTTATGGTTTTCGATTGATAACCAAGTCTTTGAAAATAACAACTCTCTCATATAAAGATCAAAAATAATAACGCATACAATCAATTACAGAGATCCCCTTTTGGTTACACCAGAGTATATCTGCTGCATAGAGCAGAGACATTTTTCAGGGGTACAACTGGTATTTAGTGTGCAAAAAAAAGTTATACAGGCAGGCACCTATGCACCTCCGGCTATAATTCTGTGTTTAACTACCTATAAGCTACATCTTTGGAACCTTCAATAAATAATAAAAATAGAGTAATGGTGAAATTGCAGTAAAAAGATGGGGAGATCCCTGATAATCAAAGTGTGCGCCCCTCGGTGAGGGAGTCGTTTCTTTTTTGCGTGAAAATGCAGCATCGAATAAAAAATAGCCCTCCTGTACTTGCCCCTTTTTGTGATTGTGGCCATTGTTGGTGTGTGTATGCAAAGCTGCAGCGCTGGCTGGTTTACACGGGTCTAAAAAACGGCTGTTGTGAGGGGTTTTAAGGCTGAGGTGCTACGGGTGGTGCCAAGGGGGTATAGCGGTTTTGACCAGATTGGTTTGAAGGGGTGTTGGTCCATTTTTAGGCAAAATAAATACGATAGGGTTCTGAAATTGTTCACTAAATCATTTAATTTCCTTAAAAATGGGGGTAGAATTTAGTAGGAACTAAAAATGGCAATTAGAATTGTACATCGGCAACGAAAATGGTGTATATTGTTTAAAGGGTGAGTGTCGCTTTATACGGTAGCTTTTTGAGCGTGCTAAGTGGTGAACAGTTTTATTTCTGAAGACGTGGCGGTTATTGCATGGAATTACCAGTTAAGCAACTTTTGGGAAGCTATTCCTATTTGGCTTTGGTTCGTAATCCGATTTTTGGTATCATTCTTCTGGCTGTTACATTTATAAATCCAACTTCAGCTCTGCTTGCGCTCCTGTCGTTTATAGCAAGCTTTATTCTTGGTAAATATATAGGTATAAGCGACAGGCAGTTAGAGTGCGGGTTATACACATACAATTCTCTGCTTATAGGGCTCTTAATGGGTTATCTGTTTAAGCTTACCTTTCTGAGTTGTGTGTTTACAATTATGGCCTCTTTTCTGACTCTGATGCTGAGTTATTCCTTATACAATCTCTTTTTGTACTACCTCAATGTCCCAATTTTAAATATTCCATTTACTATTTCGGCTACTCTTGTTTTTTTGTCCTCAATACGTTACAGTAACCTCCTGGTGGCTGGTTATGGAAACTACACATGGCTCAATATGGATTTTCTTCCATATTGGCTTTCAGGTTTTTTGAAATCCGTTGGCATACTGCTGTTTCTGCCCTATGATGTAGCGGGGATTGCAATCTTAGCTGCTATGGTGATTTTTTCACGAATAAATTTCTTTTTGATGATAGTGGGCTATTATACAGGAGCGCTTTTTTTAGGGGCAATGAAGGGTTCACTACCACTTGCTTTTGGGGATTTGTACAATTTCAATTTTATACTTGTGGCACTTGCTCTGGGGGGTGTTTTCCTCATTCCATCTCCCAAAACATATATCATAGCTCTTATTGGAGTGGTTATCTCAGCATTTATTCTGGATGCGATAACTGTTTTTTGGTCAAGTTATGGAATTCCTGTCTTCACCTTTCCCTTTGCATTGACGGTTACCCTAATTCTGTATGTGCTTAAAACTACAAAGTTCAAATTCATTACTCTCGACTTCCTCATTTCTCCGGAGCATAATCTTGAGCACTATATAAATCATTCTGAGCGCTTTATAGTTTCTCAACCACAACCGATGCTTCCCTTTATGGGGGAATGGAAAGTGTACCAGGCATCTGATGGGGAGTGGACCCATAAAGGACCATGGCGCTATGCAGTTGATTTTGTCATTGAAGATCAGAGCAGACATAAAACATATCAAAGTGATGGGCTTAAAAAGGAAGATTACCACTGCTTTGGAAAACCGGTGTTGTCTCCAATATCGGGTATTGTCGTTGACTTTAACGATGAAAGCGACGACAATTTTATCGGCTATGTGGATAAACGTAATAACTGGGGAAATTATATTATTATTCAGTCTCCATGGGGTTATTATATTGAATTGTCACACTTACAAAAGGCATCTGTTACCGTTCGTAGGGGAGAGGTAGTTACGGTTGGACAAAAAATAGGGAACTGCGGAAATTCCGGGTACTCTCCCCAGCCCCATATACATCTACAGTGTCAGAATTTGCCTGCTGTGGGCTCACCATCGATTCCGTTTGCTTTCACAAACTGTATTGCAAATGAAAAAGCTCTTTTTGGAAATGTGTGTCTGCAGAAAGGTGATGAGGTTAGGCCGATTGTTCCTTCGAGGGTTATCGAAAATAAATTGCAGTTTATTCTCGATGAAGTATATACCTATTCGGTTAAAAAACAAGATCGTGTACAGGATGTCGTACGCTTCGAAGTGCGAATGGACCCCAGTGGCTGCTACTACTTTTTTGAACCAAAATCGGCATCAAAACTCTTTTTTCAGCATGGTGATGGAGTGTTCTCCTTTTTCAGATATGAGGGAAATCCAGAATGCTACTTAACCGTTCTTTTTCTTGCACTTCCACGAGTACCATTCACTGAAGAAACAGTTGTCTGGAGTGATAGTATTAATCCAGCTATTCTTCATGGTAACAAGCCCATGGAGAGTTTTCTTAAATCATTCAATCACAACCTTTTTGCAACAAAAGGGAACTATGTAATCTACGCTGATGGTGTTGTTAAAGGAACTATTGAATCACATTGTTTGTTGAAGAGTGAGATTATACAAACGGAGTGTAAGTTCGACCTGTACAGGGGATTTTATTCTGTTCGTGTTGAACGTGGAAAAGAAAATATCACTTTGTTGAGAGTTGCCGAATGAGTGTAAAGTCAATAATGGGGAGTTGGGTCCTGATAATTTCTATACTATGTCCTCTTAGGGCTGATATTATCAGAGCGTATAGCTTTTATCTGCTGGAAGAATACGATAGTGCTCTGGTCTATTATGATAAGGCGATTATGGAAGACCCATTGTCGGTGGATCCCTATTTTGGTAAAATGAATTCCCTGAGTGCACTGGGCCGGTATTCAACGGCTATTGAGGTGGGAGAACTGCTGTTGAGTGGTAATGAATCAGTTGAACTGCTTCACAAAATGCTCTATTTATATGCCATCTCTAATAGGAGTGAAAAGGTAAATGAACTGTTTGAAAAATTATTGAAAGTACCGGAAATACAAAAAGATCATGGTAAAACAGATTTGCTTGCAGAGGTGATGCTTTCAATGGGGTATGGGTATTTGCGTGGGGGGAACAGAAGACTTGCACGGGAGTGGTTTTTCAGGAACTCAGAAATGTTTCCGGAGTATGAGTCCATTCGGTATGCTATAGAAGAGATGAACGCCACAGCCCTGACCAGTAGTTACGTTGTCAATGCCGCTGCAGGCGCAATAGCCTATTTTGATTCAGATTTTTATGATAAGGGAATGCTTTATAATATTTCGCCATCAGTGACTTTTAACCAAAAGCATAACTATTCCCTGAGAATTGATTACACCAACATTCAACTCAACGAAAACATAGTGTACTACTATTTCCAGCAACTGTACACTGATTTCAACTTCATTCCTGAGCATGAGCGAAAAGGAGTGGAGACCGTAGTGGAATATGCCGGTAGTGGAATGTACGACACGCTCTATATCACCAATGTACCCACCGATCCACAAAACTATAAGGGTACAGCTCCTCTGCACAAATCGACCTATTCTCCCGATGACTTGTGGGAATATCAGGTTTTAGCTCAATACACGTTACTCCATTCATCTGTTCCCAACACCAGATTGCTTCTGGGAGCACGGTATTCGAGATCAAATATGCTCTATACAAATAATACTTATTCGGTGATTGCCGGTCATTTTACAAATCAGCACAATCTTTCTGCCGGAGCATATTATTACTATACAAAAACCGACAGCATAGGTCTGATGCAGGTTTCACCCGAATTTAAAACTGTGTTTTCCAGATTCAATTTTGCCCTGCAAACCAACGCTGTTGTTTGTTTTATGTCAAAATTTACCGAGGCGCGTAAGGTTGATCCCTTTCAACTATCGTTTGACGGAACACTGGCATATACCGGGGGAAAAGGTTCTGTCTCTCTTACAGGACAGTCAGGTAAACGGGTATTTGCTGTGGAGTCTGGTGGCGCTTTTTTTCGAACTACAACGTCCGAATTCAACTATGGTATTACGTTTGTTGGGCAATGGTATCCGTTTACCGCCCCGGTTACACTCTATTTCCTTGTCGCCTTTGCGGATTATGAGAATTACAATTCACTTGTAAATATGGGAGGATTACATCTACAATGGTAAAGAGACTTTTTTTGGGATTACTTGTAGTCATAACTGTTGCGGTATCAGAACTTGAAGCATTATCAATTGAAACAATTAATGAAGCCTATTATACCAGCTATGCTCTGGAAAAAGCAGAGGATTATAGTAGAGCCATAGAGGCACTTTCGCCTATATACGAGGTGTACCCCAATAGCTATACCATTAATTTCAGGTTTGGCTGGCTTAGATATTTGCAGGGGCATTTTGCTGATGCCTTGGCTCATTACAGAAAAGCACTGGCCATTTATCCGGCATCGGTTGAGGTGATGAGTTGCATCTCTTTGGTGCATAAGGATAGGTTTGACTGGACAAAGGTAGAGGAGGAAAACAGTAAAATTCTTAAAATTGATAACTTCAACAAAACTGCAAATTACTGGTATGCTTACGCGTTGAAAAGTCAAAAGAAACATAAACAGGCACAAAGCGTCTGTATGAAAATGCTCACAATTTATCCTACCGATGTCACCTTTCTGTTTCTCATGGGAAAAATAATGTTTGAAGTTGGCAACGCAGAGAAATCCCTTTACTATTTCGGCTCAGTAATTACACTTGATCCATATAATACGGGTGCCAAAGAGTACATTGCAAAGCTCATTGAGAATTGATCAACCTTAATAAGGAGAAAATATGGATATCACCCGGCTGCATAACCTGGCTATTTCAAGTACCGGTTTTATTTTTGATCCGGTGTCAGGAAACAGTTTCAATACCAACGAAACCGGCGTTATGATTTTGACAAAGTTGAAAGAAGGAATTGATATAGCCACTATTTCTCAATTGCTTAAAGACAACTATGATGTCACCTTTGAAACACCGGAACAGGATATATTGCACTTCATTGAACTTCTTCAGTCAAATTATCTCGTGTAAAAGGCTCAAACTATGAAATACACAATCGCGGTGAGTGGTATTAATGCTGTTGATAATCCTGGACCAGGTACCGGAATAGCTCAGAGTTTAAAGGAATCTGATCTTGATGTGAGAATTATAGGCCTTGCCTATGATGCCATGGAACCGGGGATATATATGGATGATTTGATAGATCGTTCATACATCGTGCCCTATCCCTCAGGAGATCTGGAGTCGTACATAAATCGTATCAGATATATCCATGCAAAAGAGAAAATCGATGTGCTGATTCCCACTCTTGATGCAGAGCTTCCTCTCTATATAAAAAAAGAGCAGGTGCTAAAAAGCATGGGGATCAAGATGATGATTCCTGAGAAAGTTGCGTACAGAAAAAGGGAAAAGGATAATCTTCGGGAGATCGCCGAAAATACCGGTCTGGTGGTCCCCCGTACAATAACGGTAACCAGTGAAGCTGAGGTTTCAGAGGCGGTGAAAGAGCTTGGTTTGCCTGCAATGGTAAAGGGACCCTTTTATGAGGCGTTTAAAACTGATAGCGTAATAGAAGCTGTGCATCACTTTCACAGCCTTGCTGCAAAATGGGGCTTTCCTGTTATAGTGCAGGAATATGTTACAGGTGATGAGGTGAACCTTGTGGGCTTAGGTGATGGTGAAGGTGGAGAGATGGGGCATCTGGCAATAAAAAAAATGCTCATTACCAAACTGGGAAAAGTGTGGATAAATGTGAGTATAAAAAACCAGAAAATCGAAGACGCCGCAAAAAAACTTGTATCTTATTTGAGATGGAAAGGCGGATTCGAACTTGAGTTGATATATAATAACAAGAGCGATGTCTACTATCTAATCGAGATCAATCCACGTTTTCCCGCATGGGTGTACATGGCAAGTGGTTGTGGAATTAACTTGCCACAAAGAATGGTGAAACGGTTAATGGGGCTCTCCTGTGAGACCCATTCCCACTATAAGGCCGGTAAACTGATGGTTCGTTATACAAGCGAGATAATTAAGGATATTTCTGATTTTGAAAAAATGACCACCATTGGCGAAAATTGATAAAAGGAGATACAATCGATGGGCAATAAATCATATGTTAAACCAACTCTGGTAAAACAGCTTGCAGGAGTCATGAATAAATTCGGTAACTCCTATTATAAAAGTTATAAAGAGAGCATTGATGGGGTTTCTGTGTCGAGCTTGACAGAAAAGTATGGAAGTCCGCTTTTCGTTTTCAGCGAGAAAAAATTGAGAAATCAGTATCGAACGTTTTACAAAACTTTTTCCACCAATTATCCAAATGTGCAGTTCTCCTGGTCATACAAAACAAACTACCTTGGTTCCATCTGTAATGTATATCATCAGGAAGGCGCAATTGCTGAAGTCGTTTCGGCGTTCGAGTACGAAAAAGCACGCGCAAATGGCGTAAAAGGCAGTGATATTATTTTTAACGGGCCATACAAGGGAGAAAAGGCACTTGAAAAAGCTTTTGCCGAAAATGCCATCGTTAATCTTGATAGTTTTGATGAAATTATTCTCGCCGAGGCTGTCGCAAAAAAGATGGAAAAACAAGTAAAAGTCGGTATCCGATTGAACCTGGATGCCGGTATCTACCCGCAGTGGTATAAGTTCGGATTCAATCTTGAAAGCGGGCAGGCCTTCGAAGCCGCTAATCGTATTGTACATAGTAAATACCTGAATCTCAATGGATTACATTGTCATATAGGTACCTTTATTCTTGAGCCTCAGGCTTATGCAAAACAGGTTGAAAAAATGTTGCTGTTTATGCAGAAACTTGAAAAAGGGTTCCAAATCACTATAGATTACCTTGATATCGGCGGTGGGTTTCCCTCACAGAGTCGTCTGAAGGGTATATATCTGCCACCGGATATTGTGGTACCTGATATTGATGAGTATGCGGAAGCTATCTGCTCGACACTGTTTAAATATCTCAAACCAAATGAATACCCCAAGCTATATCTGGAGACTGGACGGGCATTGGTTGATGAAGCTGGCTACCTGATAACTTCTGTTATCGCGCAAAAGAATTTACCAGATAATACAAAAAGCTACTTCGTTGATAGCGGAATAAATTTGCTCTATACTTCCACCTGGTACAATTTTAATATTCAACCCGATCGCCAGATTCTCGGTGTTCCCGAACAGTGCAAAATTTTCGGTTCGCTTTGCATGAACATTGATGTCCTTGCTGAATCGGTCTATTTGCCCCCTCTTAAAAATGGCCACAAGCTCGTTTTCTCGCCAGTTGGTGCATACAATATTACTCAATGGATGCAGTTTATCTCTTATCGTCCAGCAGTTGTCATGGTTATGACAAACGGTAATACTGAATTAATCAGAAGGGCAGAAAAACTGGAAGATGTAACCGGTTGTGAACGAATCCCGGAAGAGCTGTCTTTGTCATAAAAAAAAAGAGGTAAAAAAAACATATGCCAAAATTATCGCAAAGGTTCTACTTTTATGAAAAAAATTATCGTGAAACTCATGCTCGGGTATGTCTTAATAATCAGCCCGTATTCTTTTGCTCAGAATGATAGCAATACTGATCCCGTTACTCAAATCGGGCCTGATACCACCTACCATCCAGCTACGGGAACAATCTATACGATAACTGAAGCTGATTTGCAATGGCCCAATCATACAACCAAATATACCGTTTATTATCTGGATGGATCGGTGCAGTATTATTGTACCTATGAATATTCCGGGTCCACTCTCACTAAAATCAACTACTTTGATGGAAATGACAGGCAATATGCATATGGTATCTATACAGCCAATTACTTGCCTGGAACTGATTATCGTCACTACGCTTCCGATGGTACCCTGATTTCGCTGACAAGGTTTACCCGTGATTGGGTGAGTCAGGAGTTTGTGGCGTACACTGTTGGGGAAAATGTGGTGTATCGGATCTATTATACCATTAACAGCAGTGGGTATATTACCAGGGAGCAATATTTCAATGAAAAAGATGAACTTTACGGTGAGGGGGTCTGGACATTTAGAATCAGCGATTCGGTAACAATCTATACTTACCAACAGCTTGATAGCGTCTCTTTTTTGAATCCTGTTACAAATGAAAGCTATAATGCATATGAGATTTTCTACCATAATTATTTTAAAGATTCATTAAAGGTATATTCAAATGGAATCCGACCAGAAAATGCAGTGTATAAAAACATCTATAATTACGATACTAACGGGTATATGATTCAAGACAAATACTTCAAGGACGACAAAATGATGTTTGTCGGGGAATACAAATTTGACAGAAGTAACTTTACAACCACCTATACCTACTCCTCTCCATCCGAGGGGATACTATTTCAGACAGTATATGATTTCATGGGTGCTAACTTGAAAAAAGAGAACTACAGGTATGGCGCTTTGGAATCGATTATAACCTATAGGTATGATCAGTATGGCAATTATGAACGAGTTACTAAAAATGATCCCTATGGTAATCTGATAAGCTATGAAACCTACTCCTATTATGAGCCATACAGTATTCTCAAAGAGTTGGCGGTGTTTGACAACAGAGATGTTGAAACGACCACCACCACCTTCGATATCTATGGAAATAAAACTGCCCAGACAAATAGTATATCAAGAAATACCAGAATGAATCGACCACAAAACAGCAGCGCAAAGCAAACAACACTGCAATTGTTTGATATTCGCGGCAGATTGATTTCGAAGAGTAGTATGAACTCTCAAAAAAACAACCTTGTGCCAGGGGTGTACATTCATTCAAATAATGAGTGCAAGGTACATAACAAGGCAACAATTCTAAATAAAAGGTAATTGGAACATTTGTATCTGTTTTGATCCCTAAATACGTTACTCCAAAAAAATGGCTCATACGACCGACCAAAATGTAATTTGCAACAGAGCGGTCATGAGTACCACTTTTGGTTTATGAGTTGAGAGAGCTGTCGCTCATGGTCCCGCAAAAGAGCATCATAAGATTCTGCTTTCGATTCGGTGTTCACAAGAGGGTCAACTTCTTTTGAAAAGGCATAAGCTCTTTTTCTGTGTGCATAACAACTGGGCAAAGGATACAAAAGGTCATGATTGTTGGAAATTTCATTACTGTAATGTGTATAAATATAGTGCTGCTTTTGGTATCGGGTAATTCAGTTGCCCAACAACGAAAAAATCACACACTGGAATTAACCGAATCGTCCGGTCAACAGGTTCGCTTCAATTATAAGCTGCAATCCTTAACGATCGATACAATCGCCCTTGCAGACGGATATTATGCACAATACAAATTTGACCAAGCGGGATATACCAACATAAAGGGCGATCCGGCACTGCCATTTTTGGTGAGCAATCTGCAAGTTCCAAATGAACATGTAACCGTGACGGTGGACAGCATCAGTTATAAGGAGCTCAAAACACTACCGGTTATTTCTGGCAGGGGCAAAACGACACGGAATCGTTTGAGAACTGTAGATCACACCTTTTCACCTCTTTACCAAAAAGACACCCTGCTTAATCAGACTTCTGTAGAGATTGGAGATTCATATGTAATCCGGGGTGTAAAAGGGGTACCGGTAATTGTGCGTCCTGTTTCCTACAATCCCGGCAAAGGCATAATCCGCGTGATCACTCATCTCGATTTCACGGTAAATCTTGGACCCGGGGGAATGGGGAAAAGAGCAACTCCAAATAAAAGTTCCCGCGAATTTCAGGAAATAATCAGAAATCACTTTGTAAACAGCCAATCAAGTGGCTACTTAGGTAAATCATCCGCACGGCTGGAACCGGAAAAGATGCTTGTAATTACCACCAGGGAGTATGCGCCTGCAATAGAGCCGTTGATAGATTGGAAAAACCAAAAAGGTATACTAACAACGGTTGCTCTCTATCCCGACAGTACCGGAACCGGGGATAGGAGAGTTAAGAGTTTTATCACGGAAAAATATGTCCAGGACCGCATTACCTACGTATTAATTGTGGGAGATCATGATGATGTGCCGGCAGGCAGGGGTACAAAAATGGACGCTAGGGGTAAATTGTCCGATCCCCAATATTCGCTTATCGACGGAGACGATTATTACCCTGATGTTTTTGTGGGGCGGTTTTCTGCCAACTCGGTTGAAGACGTTGGAATAATTGTCCACAAAAATATCCAATATGAGAAATATCCCCAGGAGAATGGGCAATGGTATACACAGGGATTGGCTTTTGCAAGCAGGGATACAGCCTTTAATGATATCGTTGACTCAAGAACTATACTAAACACCTTGTCTGCAGGGGGGTATAGCTCAAAACAATTTGTTGAAGAAGATGACGATCATGCTGCAAATTATACGGTGGAAAAGGTTATAACAGAGGTAGAAAACGGGCTGGGAACAATATTCTTTTTCGGGCATGGTGACACTACCTACTGGGCCAACTATCCAGAGGTTTTTGACACAGATATCAACAAAATAAGCAATGTCAACAAGACGCCGTTTGTGATATCGGTGGCCTGTGCCAATGGGATCTTTGACATGAGTAAGGACCGTCTCTGTTTTGCCGAAACCTGGCAGCGTAAGGGTAGTTTGACATCTGCGCAGGGGAGCATCGTCTATTTAGGTGCCTCTATTTATATAGACGGCATAGCTCCCGTACCTGCTGCAAAAAAAATGGCTTCACTCCTTGTTGATACCCTGATAAGCTCTGCCGGTGCGATAATAAACTACGGAAAGATAGACATGGTAACCATTGACAAGGACTTCGGTGAAGAAACATTTGAAGCCTGGAACACCTTTGGCGACCCGTCAATAAGTATCTTTTCAGACTCCCCCTCTCCTCTTACCGCTAGGCATCCTATGACCGCCTCCGGAGAACCAATTGTCATTTCTGAAGTGGAAAAGGGTGCTCTGGTATGTCTTTACAGTAAAGAGTTGAATGTACAGCAAGTACAGCTGTCCAATGGCGTGCCAATGACTTTTTCTGGTATTGATGCCGATAGCGGAGCCATTACAGTTACAATAACAAAAAAGAACCGGGTGCCTTATATCAGAACAATACCGGTTTATGGCAATGGGGGTGTTGCTTATTCAGGAACACCGGTTTCATTGCCCGGCACCATTTTAGCCGTTGAATATGATAAAGGTGGTGAAGGGGTCAGTTATCATGACACATCGCCGGCCAATAGAGGCGTGCAAAGAGGTATTGAATTCCGTCAACATGAAAATGTTGACATAAACAACCATCCCGATAGCGGGTATGTCATAGGGTGGATCGATGCAGGGGAGTGGGTTGAGTATACGGTCGATGTGAGTAAAGCTGCAGAGTATGAGCTGGAAATTCACACCTCATCACTAAACGGGGGTGGAAAAATCGGTATTGATGTAAATGGTCATTCCATGCTTAGTGAACTGGCCGTTCCACAGACCGACGATTGGAACAACTATATGATCGTTACCGAAAACGTTTATCTCAATGAGGGTGAGCAGGTGTGGCGTATCAATATGGAAAATGGCGGCTTTAATCTTCATAAGATCATAGTCAAACCTTACGAAACTACCGAGTTGAATGATAAAGATTCCTATTCCCCCAAGACAACACTCCATTTACTGCCTCATACCCCTGCATCTAAACTATTCTACCTCAGCAGGGAGGCTAACTGGAGTGTCTATTCTCTTCAGGGTGCACTACTAAAAGGAGGCAAAGGGACACTGATCGATATGAGGTCCTTTTCAAAAGGTGTTTACCTGATAAAGTTTGAAACCAAGGCAGAGCGGCTGATGCTCAGGTAAAACGAGAAAAGCAGTAACCCAGACCTACCTCTGAGTCATACCGGAATTATTGTATCTGATATCCACTTGGAAAAAAGTGCAGGCAAAACCAACACCTTGCCCCCGAATCAGTGACGGACCGTCCCCTCCAATCCGTAGTCTGAACAAAAACTATATTTATTTGACCTCCAGACAAAAGGCTGTGGGAATCAACTGTTATCTCTAACGATCACTACAATTGAAGCAATGAAAATGAAAAAAACGGCAAGTTTCAAAACAGACCATATCTGCATCGAAGGCGCATCAGGGCACAACCTAAAAGATATCAACCTGAAAATACCTCTTCACAAACTGGTGGTGGTAACCGGCGTATCCGGCTCGGGTAAATCATCCCTTGCATTTGATACCGTGTATGCGGAGGGGCAGCGAAGATACGTTGAGACATTCTCCTCCTACGCCAGGCAGTTCCTGGACCGCATGGATAAACCCCATGTGAAAAGGATCATCGGTATACCTCCGGCCATTGCGATAGATCAGAACAATCCGGTGCGCACCTCGCGCTCAACAGTGGGCACTATGAGTGAGCTTAATGACTACTTCAAGCTTCTCTTTGCCCGCGCAGCTCATCTGCACTGCCCCGGATGTGCAAAGGAGGTGAGAAAAGAGACCGCCCAATCAATCGCCGACGCTATAATTAAAAGTAAATCAACAGAGAGCAACTCTCCTGTTCTGATCTGTTTTGCCGTCGCCGTACCCGCAAACTTCGGGGAGAATGAGGTGATAGAAAACCTTGCAACCCAAGGATACCGCCGCGTTCACCAAAAGTCCAAACAGACAATAGAGGTAATTCAGGACAGGGTGCATCCGGACAAGAAGAACCGAGAGCGGATCATCGAAGATATTGAGGCGGCACTGCAATTTGGTATGGGAAAAATAGCCGTCTACCCTTTGCACAGTAACGGCGAACAGGCCGCTACCGCACCACTGCGGTTTTCTTCCGGATTACATTGTGCAGATTGTGACCTGCACTTCAAAGACCCTGTTCCCAATGACTTCTCATTTAACTCTGCTCTTGGCGCCTGCGAAAAATGCAGGGGGTTTGGCCGGGTTATTGGCGTTGATTACTCGCTGGTTATTCCCGACACTTCAAAGAGTCTGCAGGGGGGCGCAATCAGACCCTGGCAGACTGAAAGCTACCGTGAATGTCAGGATGACCTGATCAGATTTGCGAAAAAGCGATCCGTTCCGATAAATAAACCGTGGAGGGATCTTTCTGATAAACATAAAGAGTGGGTTATTAGAGGTGAAGGCGGCTGGGATGAGGGACTGTGGTATGGAGTCAAACGCTTCTTTGAATGGCTAGAGAGCAGAAGTTATAAGATGCATATCCGGGTACTCCTCTCACGTTACCGGACCTATTCTGTATGTCCGTCCTGCAGTGGTGCACGGCTCAAGCCCCACTCACTAGCGTGGCGTCTGGGCAAAGAGAAACGCTACTCTATTCATGAACTCATGAGCCTCTGCCTGCAGGAGTGTCTTGAATTTTTTCTTGAGATGAAAACCTCAGAAGAACCGGTCAGAATAGTTTTGGATGAAATAAGAACCAGGCTTAGGTACCTCAATGAGGTGGGGCTTGGGTATCTTACACTTGACCGTCAGTCACGTACCTTAAGTGGCGGGGAGGTGCAAAGAATTAATCTGACAACGGCTCTGGGGACATCACTTGTAAATACGCTGTTTATTCTCGATGAACCCAGCATCGGGCTTCATCCCGAAGATATCGGGCGACTCACCGGGGTTTTGAAGAAACTTCGTGATGCAGGGAACAGCCTTATCGTGGTGGAACATGACCCGGAGATAATTTTATCTGCCGATTATGTCATCGAGATGGGGCCAAAGCCCGGAAAACAGGGCGGGGAGGTGGTCTTTTCAGGACCCATAAAAGATTTTCTTAAGTGTAAAAACTCCCTCACTGCAGATTATCTCAGAGGAACCAGAGAGATCAGAAGTGAAAACAGGAAACCGATGGTCTCCCAAAAGAGCATCAGGATAACCGGTGCTTGCGAACATAATCTCCAGAACATTGATGTGTCAATTCCTCTGGGCAGGCTGGTTTGTATTACTGGGGTAAGTGGTTCAGGAAAGAGCACTCTGGTAGATTCTGTGCTGTACAGGGGATGGAAAAGTATCTGCTCAAAAGGGGGAGATACTCCGGGTGCGCATAAAAACATAAAAGGAACAGAACACATTGATGAAATGATATTTGTCGATCAGTCCCCCATAGGCAAGACTACAAGATCAAATCCGGCAAGCTATGTGGGATCCCTTGACCCTATACGTAAACTTTTTGCGTCAACTACTCTTTCAAAAGAGCGGGGCTATACTGCAGGTACATTCAGTTTCAATTCCGGCAATGGAAGATGCCCGGCCTGCAGCGGTAACGGATTTGAACACGTGGAGATGCAGTTTCTCAGTGATGTTTATATTAGATGTGAAGAGTGTAATGGCACCCGCTACAGAGCACAGGTGCTGGAGGTAACAATAGAGGGAGATAACGCAAAGCAGCTCTCTATAGCAGACGTCTTACAGATGACCGTAGGGGAGGCGTGCGCCTTTTTCAGCTCAAATGCCCCGATACTCAGAAAACTCCAGCCACTTCTCGATGTCGGGCTCTCCTACCTTACACTCGGACAACCTGTGCCGACGCTCAGCGGGGGCGAAGCACAGCGATTAAAACTCGCAGGACATCTTTCAGGTAAGAGCTCCAACAAGAAGGGTGAAAAGGGTGCACTGTTTATCTTTGATGAACCCACCACAGGACTTCACTTTGAAGACATATCCGTTCTGATACAAGCTTTGCGCCGTCTGGTTGCTGCAGGAGATTCTGTGCTGGTAATTGAACATAATATCGATGTTATAAGAACTGCAGACTGGATTATCGATCTGGGGCCCGGAGGTGGTAAACACGGTGGACAGGTCGTTTGCACCGGCACTCCCGATAGAGTTGCAGCCTGCAAAACGAGTCTGACCGCAAAGGCGCTCAGAGCAGATTACAGAAAATCCGATGTGCCGATCTCATCAGCGCAATATTCTAAAGCCCGTAAACAGCAGATTGCAATCACCCATGCCAGAGAGCATAACCTGAAGGATATCGATATCACCATTCCCCAGTCCTCCTTTACAGTGATAACCGGAGTCAGCGGAAGCGGTAAGAGTACTGTGGCTTTTGATATCCTTTTTGCCGAAGGGCAGAGACGATATCTGGAATCACTCAATGCCTATGCCCGACAGTTTGTTCAGCCTGCAGCAAGGGCGGATTTCGATCTGGTCACCGGCGTACCTCCCACCGTTGCAATAGAGCAGCGCACAAGCAGGGGGGGGAGAAAGAGCACCGTCGCAACGGTTACCGAAATTTACCACTATATCAGGTTATTATATGTTAAACTGGGCATACAGTACTGCCCCGGCTGCAACATCGCAATTGAACCCCGCTCCAGAGAGTCGATAGTCGCTTCTTTGCTAAACAATGAAAAAGGGAGGGTGATAGAAGTATTGGCCACTCTTGTGAGCGGCAGAAAGGGTATTTACAAAGACCTCGCGGCCTGGGCTCAATCCAAAAAAATTGAATTTCTCAGGGTTGACGGAGAGATGCTTCCCACTGCAAACTGGCCGGTTCTTGACCGATACAGGGAACACACTATCGAGTTGCCGGTAGGAAAAATTTCGGTACAGGAGAAAAATATTAAAGAGATAGAATCAGTGGTAGCCTATGCCCTCCAACTGGGCAAAGGGACCATAAAAACTGAAAGAAAGAACAGCAGAAAGGCAACAGTCTATTCCACACAGAGGAACTGTCCGGGGTGTGGAAGGGGATTTGAAGAGCTGGACCCTCGGCTGTTCTCATTTAACTCTCGACATGGCTGGTGTCCCGCATGCTATGGGACCGGCCTTGAAATGAAAGGCTTTGATGAAAACCAGAGCGGGGAAGAGATATGGTGGAATGAGTGGTGGGATGGCGGGAGCAGGGTTTGCCAAAAGTGTAACGGTAAAAGACTTCGACAGGAAGCGCTGTCGGTGAAATTTATGGGCAACTCAATCTCTGAAACTGTTGCGTTTACCATAGATCAATCCCTCTCTTTTTTTGCTGATCTCAAGCTGGCGCCCAGAGAGAAAGCAATAGCAGAAAATGTTATAACAGAACTCCTCTCGCGTCTCTCATTTTTAAGTGACGTGGGTCTGGGGTACCTTTCACTCGACAGAGCCGCACCGACTCTCAGTGGCGGTGAAGCACAGCGCATACGACTGGCATCACAGCTGGGATCAAATCTTCAGGGCGTCTGCTATATTCTAGATGAACCGACTATAGGCTTGCACCCCCGCGATAATGCCATGCTGCTTAAGACCCTGTTTAAACTTAAAAGCAAAGGGAACACCATAGTGGTTGTGGAGCATGACGAAGAGACCATTCGAAATGCAGAGTACCTTATCGACCTTGGACCCGGAGGCGGCAAGGCAGGAGGATACCTCCTCTCGCAGGGGACCCTGAAACAGATGCTTAGTAAAAAGCGCTCACCAACTGCTAAATACCTTAATGACCCCCTTGTCCACAGCCAGCAGAGGCTGCGCCCTGTCTCCATGAAAAAAGGCGTAATCAAAATAACAAAAGCTTCGATGCACAACCTTAAAGGAGTCGATGTTTCCATTCCCCTGCACAGGCTGGTATGTGTAAGTGGTGTAAGCGGCAGTGGCAAAAGCACACTGGTCAGGGATATTCTGTATGAGAACCTTAAACACTGTATTGGAAAAAAAGATAATCGGGGAAAAACCGGAAGCTACTCCGGATGCAAAAATATCAGCGGCTATGAATCGGTCTGCCGTGCCATCGAAGTGGATCAGAGCCCCATTGGCAAAACTCCACGCTCCTGTCCCGCAACCTATGTGGGGCTGTGGGACAACATAAGAAAACTGTACGCCAGTCTTCCCGAAGCTAACCTCAGAGGCTTTTCGCCCAGCCGCTTCTCTTTCAATGTTGAAGGAGGGAGGTGCAGCGAGTGCGGCGGGCAGGGGGTAAAAAAAGTTGAGATGAGTTTTTTACCTGATGTGACAGTGCAGTGTGAAGAGTGTAACGGTGCAAGGTTTACAAAAGAGACCATGGCGGTTTTGTATAAGGGAAGATCAATAGGGGATGTGCTTTCAATGAGTGTTGATGAGGCGGTTGATTTTTTCTCCCCCCACCAGGCCATATTCAAAACGCTCAAACTCCTACAGGATGTGGGGCTGGGGTATATCTCTCTTGGGCAGCCATCACCTGCTCTAAGCGGTGGGGAGGCTCAGAGAGTAAAGCTGGTCTCCGAGCTTGCTCGCTCCATGCCAGCTAAACGGTTCGCCAAAAAGGGGACTGGATCATCTTCCACTCTCTATGTTCTTGATGAACCAACAATCGGACTTCACATAGCGGATATCGACAAATTAATTGGTGTTCTTCACCGGCTGGTTGATGCCGGCAACACGGTGGTGGTAATTGAGCATGATCTGGATATCATTGCAGAAGCCGACTGGGTAATCGATCTTGGGCCCGAGGGCGGTGACAAGGGAGGAGACATTGTTGCACAGGGTACCCCCTGGGAAATCGCGGAGGATAAGAGGTCGTACACGGCATCATTTTTAAAGAAGCAGTTGCGCAGGGGGTGATGAGGAGCTTTCTAAATCTCCCGATTGTTATCGCATTGGGGTTAACTGAAGTCTGATCCCCCTTATTTGCCTCCCGGAGGCCCCTAAATCCTATGGGTGTTAAGTTAAGATTCCGCTCACCCTAAGCGAAGGTCCGCCGGAGTCGAAGGGTTCCTGCACTACTTCAAAAAAGAAACAGGAACCCTTCGACTAGGAGCTGCTATGATGAAAATCAACCTTTTTTTACTACCTTCTCTATTTTTTTT
>SKJJ01000214.1 GCA_007115975.1 Chitinispirillum sp. | reverse complement strand
TAAGTCTTTCGCTTCGTGGTAATCTCCCTGTACGTTTCAGTGTTCCGATCAATGTTGAGAATCCACTTGGCTTTATTTTCTCAAACATATACAGTGTGACATCTAATTCACCTAAAAATGGACTTTCACTCGAAACTCCTATCTATTTTGTTACCAACAAACCGGTTGCTGATGCAAAGGTTATCCTTACTGAAGCGGGTGTCTCTGTTCCGGTTACGACAACAATTTCGGAGGGGAATTCAGATACAATCACAATCGTCCCTTCAAAAGTATTAAAAGCAGCTACCGGGTACACATTAACCCTTACTGTTAGTGGTGCGGCTGGTGAGTCCCATACTCTTGATCCTTTTACATTTACAACAAGTGCCGCTCAGTTTTATCCGGTGTTTGATAATGTCCGACTTGGGAATGACCGCGATTTACCACGACTGGACTTCGCACCAAATGAAGACATCCTTATTATTATGAATCGTGAAGTTAAAAAGGCTACAGCGACTCTTAGTGGCGGTGTGCCGGTAAAGGTCTCTCTTGCCGGCGATACCATTCGTATTAAACCTGAATCTATTCTTACCGTGGGAACAGCATACAACCTTTCTCTCAGTGCTGAGGATATGACTGGGTCAACCATTAGTGGTGTTTATGTAACCGGGCTTGTCCCGAATGTCAGTGTTTTCATTGTTGCATCAAACCTAATTACTTCCGATGGTGAAATGGTAACTAACGTTCCTCGTGACGCTGCTCTTTGGTTCAAACTAAATGTCGCTCCAAACGCTGCATCAATTAAATCCTTCATTACTAACCCAACGCGCGATGTCGTTGTCTCAGTTAATGAAGACACCCTTTTTATTACTCCGGTTGCTGCCTTTGCATTTGATGCTCAACCGACTGTTAATGTTACGGGTGTTGCTGTTGATGGCAACTATCTTGCCTTTACAAGGTCCTTTCGGGTCACTCGCCGTCCTCAGATGACCGTTGTTGCTTCAAACGTGCTGAACAGCACCTTTGATGCTTTGACAAATGTACCTGAGGATATCGCTGCAATCTGGTACAAAATGTCTCGAATACCTGCAACGGTTAATGCAAATATTGATGGTGTTCCTGTTGCAAGCAGTATTAGTGATGACACTATTTTTGTAACACCGAACCACACATTCGCTTCCGGTGCTACACCGATTGTTAGTATTAATGGTATGGATAGTGACGGATTGAGCTATGGATTCGAAGGTGATGGCACCGATTGGGCTGCATTTACCATTCGTAGAACACTCTTCCCAATCGCTTCTAATGCTTGGGATGCTCAGGGTAACCCTGTTGAAAACTTTCCGATTTATGAGACTATGTGGGTTAAATGGTCCGAGCAGCTCAATAGCGATCTTGCTAAAATTGAGTGGAATCCTGCTACTTTGATTGGTAGAGGATCAAACGCCAATGCAACCGTTTCTGTTTCTGGAGATACTCTCTTTGTTACTCCTCGTCAAGCTGCAGTGACACTCAATTATGGTGGAATCGTTGATTTTAACGTGCGGGTACAGAATACTGCAGGAACCCGCTCCAACTGGAGCAACTTCAGTGCTACAATTGAGCCCTCTGATATAAATATTTTGGCGACCAATACCCGTGATACCAATGGTAAAATCATTGACACAATCGCCACACTTGGTGAAGTTTGGGTTGTTTCAAGTAAATCCTTCTCCAAAGTAGATGCAATTACTTCTGTTGGTGGTACACCTCTGGCTGCAAATAACCTTATTGTTGGTGCTACTATTCGCACCAACGGTGACACTATCTTTTTTAAGCCAGTGCAAAACTTGGGCTATGATGCTGATCTTGCCATCAATTTTGACCTCACACTCACTAATGGGGTGAAAGTAACAAACGAGTTGCGTATTGATTGGAAGACCTTGAAAGCATCTAATCCACAGGTGGTAACAACCAATACGATTGATGCCGATGGAAAACCGGTGAAAAACTTCGAGCCTGTTGGCACCATGTGGGTTATCAGCAGTGAACCACTTGACTCGGTGTATGGTATGAGCTTTGCCGGTACTGGCACCTCGCCTGCTGCGGTTAATCTTAACTACCGTACAAACACAAGAGTTAGTGGCGATACGATTTTCTACTCTCCAGTAGATTCGCTTGACCTGGGAACTGTCTATTCAGTGCAGTTTAATGTTGCTTTGGCAACTGGTGAGACTTTTACCAATGTTCTTGGGATGGTCTTTGAAACAAAAGCACCACAAGAAGTTTTTGTTCTACATACCAACACACTCACCGCCGGTGGTGCTGTTGTAGAAACCTTTGGCGCACAGGACGAAATTTGGGTTGTATCCAATGTCGCCTTTGCCTCAGTTGATGCGATTGTTGACCGCGCTGCGGGTGGTATCACTGCACTTCCTGGACACATGGCGGTTCTAACTAATGTGCGCACAACGGGTGATACGATCTTCTTCAAACCCCCGAACAACCTTGGAGCGGGAAACACTTACAAAGTATCATTTGATGTAACCCTGCCCAGTGGTCAGAGTGTTACCGATGAAAGTCTTGCTGCTACCTGGAAAATCATTGATGGTATAAAGGTTGTTGCAGTTAATGATATGGCAAGTGCCTCTACATACCGCACATTTGCAAGTCGTGGTGACAGCTTGGTTGTTGAGTTCAGCCAGGCAGTAGATACCTCTGAGGCATTTGCGGTTACAGGCTTCGGTTCTCCTGCCAAGTTGATCTATTCCTGGAATACTGCGCTCACTCAGGTGGTAGTCAAGGATACCAGTATGGCTGGGTTGACACTAAAGAATTTTGCTTTTAACCCTGATTACTCAGTTGCCACAGGTACCGCTCAGTATGCAGCCGTAACTGTCGCACTTACTAGTGTGCACGGTGAGGTGGTCGCATCATCTGTTAACGATTTGATGACATCGGGACTTCGTCCTCCAGTAGAGGTGCATGTTGAAACTAAAAATGCATTGCTCTCTGCAAATTTCGTCCAGGGAACAGATCGCGACGGGGTAAATCCTGAACGATTGAAAGCAGACTTGACGTCGGTAGAGGATTTTCCTGTTGATGGCAATATCGTGCTGACTTTTGTAAAGGAGATCGATACTGCGGTAATTAAAGCTGCACCTCGTGATGACTTCTTTGCTCTTTTCAACAATACGAATTTGAGTGTTCCTCTTGATTACGCAATCAGTTTCTCATCTGATGCAAAAGTGGTTACTATCAATCCTGTTGAAGATTTTGACCATGACGGTGTTTATCGTGTCCGTATGCATAATGTTCCATCCCAAAAGCTTACGAGCACTATCAGTGGTGCTTCCGGTGGAAATTTTGTGAACGATAATGGTATTGAGGTTGTGTCTACTCCGACCATCGAGAGCATCGCTTCGCTTACAACCACTATTGCGCTTGATACCAATGATGCTGCAGACGTGACCGACAAGCGTATCGGTGCATCCGGAGGATATTCATACATTGGCGGACCAAATGTCCACCTTGAGAATGCTCTTCGTATTGTTGTTACAGAAGCAGCCTGGAATGCGAATCATGGAGATTCAGTTGATGGCTATCAGTGGCGCGCACGCAGAGTGTACAATGGAGTTAATGGTGCTTGGTATGAGGTTGATCCGTTTATCGGAGGTCCCAGCAACCCGGCAATATCAACAAACTCTTGGTCGACTGCATTCAACGCGAACACTATCAATCCTACACTTGCGAAGGCACAGCGGAGTGTAGATTTGAATTTGAACACGGTTTTCGGCGGTCCCGTTCTACCTCAGCTGCAAACCAAAATCGATAATCTTACCGGGTATTCCAACGCAGACCACATCTTTAACGATAGTGCAGTTATTGAGTTGCAGGTTCGTGCTGTAAAGGATATCAATAACGATGGTACTCTGCAGGCAGGAGAATTTGGAGTGTGGTCAAATACCCTTACCTTTGCCGACAACATTGCTCCATGTGATGCAGAGTTTGTTGCAACTGCAAACATGAATGATCATATTCAGGGTGGTGTATCGGTTGGTACTGCACAAACTGATTTTGTAGGCCTTGACCGGACTGGTGATCAAGGGGATTTGGTTTACACAATCACCCTCACTTTCCCTGAGGACATGGATACGTCTACCAGTGCTGCAATGAACATCTACTATGGTGTTGCTCTTGGTACTAAGACTCCAGCTACTTTGTCGCGTGAATGGACCAGTGCCCGGAACTATGTATTTACGGTGACTTTTGCGAATAATACTGATTATTCGACTAACGCTCCGTATTACCGTATTTCAGTTGCAAACATGAAGGATGCATCCAATGTGACTATCACAGGTCATGGAAGCACTGGGACTGCTGCCAATGGAGTATTAATTGGCGATGTTACCGATGAGGTTCAGGGGTCATCGAACATACAGCTTCTTCAGCTGTTTAATTAAGTATACCCTGAGTTTTATGTAGTTATTTAAGATCCCTTCTCTCCTGCGAGAGAGGGGGTTTTTATTTTTTGTGTGGCTCTTATGCTTCAAGTTACAGTGGTGAACGTGTGTCTTTGACAGTGAACCATAAAAAATGGCTTTAGAATGATATGTGGGGAAATCCTGTCTGACTGGACTCCCGGCAAGAAATAGTAAAATACTTCAATTTTGGAATGATAGGAATATGGGTTTTACCGGATGTCTACGGTTTCCTGAGCTTTTTATTTGTCTTCTCCAACTTACGGCGAAGCTTTCTGTTTTACAAAACAATAGCCACCCGATGACTTTGTGTTGGACCTGGTTTCCTTTGTTATAATTTGCCGTCTTTAAGTTCCTGAGCCCATTTGCTTACTACTGAGTAATAGAGTCCTTCTTCGTGCAAATACACCCCAACTGATCGGCTACCATCTGCTTTTACGGCTTCTACCGTTCGCAGGACTCTTTCTTTGTACGCTTTTGTTAAACGACGTCTTATACGCTTTAGCTGAGTTCAAGCCATGGCTCTGTTATCGCCAAATTCGATAAAAGGTCGTGTGGAAAGAGGGCCGATGCCGGATAAAAGGCAACATTGAGCTACGGGGTTACATAACAACCCACTCAAATTACTTGCTGCCTGAGAGTTCATGTTAGTATAAAATGTCAAAATCCCTATCGTTTATGGAGAAAATGGATCACGGTGGCGAAATTACATAATTGCATAAAACGTGGAGGAACTTTCTTGTATTATTGCCTTGTTATCGTTAAAATCAGGATTTAATTTTTAATTTGACAAATATTAAGGTAAGATGAAAAACGTTACGAGACTTTTGTTCGAGCAGATGTAAGACACCTGTTTAGGTACACCCTACCTGACCCGGAAATATGAGAACTTGTGGTCAATTGATACACAATGAATTTGAAGGAGTGAAGAGATTACATGAAAAAACGCAATTTTCTTGGTACGTGTCTCATTGTCTGGGCAACTCATTGTTTTGCTGCTAGTTCTCGTGATATAGATTCCTTTGACAATGCGATAAAATCTCTTGTAAGCGCTCTGGTATCCCCCTTTGCTCAGAACCAAATTGTTCGTGTTGGTGTGTTGCCTTTCACTGCAACCGAAAAGAACGGGCTTAATGATATTAGTATGGAAGGACGGGCTATTGCAGAGAAGATAGTGGTAGCCTTATATAGCTATCCTGATGCTTTTGTTGTTGTAGACCGGATAGACTATCAAAAGGCACTTACTGAGATTGCTCTGTCGCAGACAGGGATATCTTCTGAGACAATAGAGATTGATATTGGAAGATTTATGTCGGCAGATTACCTTTTATCCGGTTCCATTTCGACGGTGATGGGCCAGAGCGCAATAAGAGGCAAAGTAGTAGATGTAGCTACCAGTGAGATCGTATCGACAGCTGAATCGGTGATCGGATTATCAATACTCCAGAATTCAGCATCAAGTCTTTTTTCGGAACAACACAATTATGCAGTAAACGCTCTGTTCAGAAGTATGCTTATACCAGGCTGGGGGCAACTTTTTGCAGAACAAAAGGGAGCAGCTGTGTTATCAGGCCTGTCTTGCGGTGCAGGTCTTATAGCATCTGTTGTATCTGGAGTTAATCAGTCCAGTACCTATCGGGATTATAAAAGCTATCATGATTATATGTGGACAGTGAAGATGATATCTGATCGGGACAATTATCGTATTAGCAAAAACATATCAGTAGAAGATGCTAATACTCACTTTGAGAAAAAGGGACAGCAGATGTATGCTGCCTACAAACAAAAGCGTAAGTTATTCGTCTCAATCACCTCTGCAACTGCCGGTTTGTGGTTTCTTAACGGGATAAATGCCTATATAGGGGGAAATCGGGCACAGAGGGATTTTAGACTGTATTTTTCCGCTGAATGCTTTTCCACTACTCTAACACTGGGATTCTGATGACTGTTTATTTAAAACTACTCACCCTATTGGTCTTCACCGTGCTATTTTCCTGCAACAAGGAGAATCCTCTTTCCACTGAAGAAAAAAAAATGCGTGGTACGATATCCGGAACAATCACTGATTCAGAAAGTAACCCGATTTCTGGCGTGGACATCTCTACTGATCAGTATGGGTATAACGGGGTCACGAATACTCAGGGAGTCTACATAATCCCCGATGTTACTGCAGGGGCTTATGAGCTCACCTTTACCCATGTGTATTATATCGATACAGTTCTTACGGGTGTCCAGATCTCTAAAGCCGAACAGGTTGTAGCCGTGGATTTAGAGATGAGAGAGATTCTGGGAGCATTTCATGGCAAAGTGGTTAGTGACTCTGGAGAAGGTCTCTCGGGTGTCTCTGTCACCGCGTCACCAACCGGTTTCAGCACCATCACCGGGCTTGACGGTAGTTTTGAATTAGGCAGACTGCGCC
Source organism: Chitinispirillum sp. (assembly GCA_007115975.1). GTDB lineage: Bacteria > Fibrobacterota > Chitinivibrionia > Chitinivibrionales > Chitinispirillaceae > Chitinispirillum. The sequence continues at coordinate 14,450 of SKJJ01000214.1, read as the reverse complement.
CTGGAAAATATGTCCTGAGTTTTTCAAAAACCGGCTATGAACATCAGATAAGTGATTCGATTGTTCTTTCTATCGAAAAAATTATCGATGTTTTGTCTGATGTCACACTGAATAAACAATCCGGAACTTTTTCAGGTATAGTAAATGACACCGCTGGAAACCCGCTGCCGGGAGTAGCCGTTACGGCATCTGATGGTGTGAATACATTTTCTACAAATACGAATTCTTCAGGTGAATACATAATTTCAGGTGTATCGATTGGTACCTACAGTATTACTTTTCATAAAGAAGCATTCAAAACGGCAGTTTTTGACACCGCAACACTTTCAATTGATAACAGAATTATCTTAATTGATATGGTTCTGCATAGGCGCGCAGGCATTATAACCGGAACTGTTACTGATATGAGAAACAATACTGTAAATGGCGTTATTGTGACAACTGGTGATTATATGGTTGTTACCGATTCAAACGGAACATACAAACTCAATGTTGGTGAGTTGACAACATATGTGTTGAGTTTTACCAAAAACAATTATGTAACGAATAGCTCACACCAGATAACTCTTGGCAATGAAGACACCGTAGCAATTTTTAACATTCAACTACATCAAATCTACGGAAAAGTCACGGGTAGGGTGACCGATTCTTCTGGAAATCCAATATCAAAAGTACAAGTTGTTGCCGGACCGGGTGTCCAGACAACTCTAACCGATCAAAATGGTGAATACTTGCTGGACAGCCTTGTACTCGATGAATTGTATACGGTGTCATTTTATGCAGAGGGTTTTCTTCAGGATTTGAAAAATATACAACTAACAGCAAATGCGAGAACACTCACGTTAGATGTGGTCCTTGTATTTGCTGCAGGAAAAATCACTGGAACGGTAATGGATAGTGCGGGACTTGCACTTTCAGGTGTTGGGGTAACAACCAACTCTGGGAACTATACCGCAACAACCTCACCCGACGGTGTGTTTCAATTACTGAATTTGCCACTGGACAGCTACATCCTGAGTTTCACCAGACACGGATACAGAGATACGCTTTCTGATACATTGACACTTGATGTTTTATCTCTAAATGTTGCCGTAAATGTGAAGATGAGAAAAGCACCTAACACCAATCGCGATATCAGTGGAACTGTGCTTGGCGATGTGACTGGTGTTGACAGCATTATCGCGATACTTTCCGGCGATGGTATTGAGCCTGAATTGCCATGGGAACATCGATTGTCATGGCAACAGTCCAGTCGTCGCTTTACAGGAATAGTCAGCACACCAGCTATAGGCAATGACTGGACCGTTGAGATAACGGTCTTTTCCGGCGGTAGAAAAACCGGATATGCATTAGTAGATTTTGATGCTGGTGCAGGAAGTGTAGTGATCCCCGATTTCAATGTTGATAACGCTTGCCCAAGAATTGATAGTCTTTTAGTATCCGCACAATATGTTAATGGTAAATATCAATACCGTACAGATGAAACGGTAACATTTGAAGTTTTTGCATCGGACACTTTTGGTGGTTTTATTGAAAAGTATGAGTGGAAGTTCGGAGATAACGGGGATTGGATCCAATCCACCGATTCTGATACCGGGGTTGTTCTTTCATCATTTGGAAATGCTTTTACATGCAGTGTGCGCGTTTTTGACAATGATGGCAATGAAGTGAAAAAATCTTTTGATGTAACTTCCATATTTGTCGTATCGTTCAATTCAAACACGGAGAGTCATATTGATTCGCAGATCGTTGAGTACGGAAACTTTATTGTTGCATCTGCCCCCCCAGAAAGAACTGGGTATAGATTTGTTGAATGGATCGATTCCGATAGTTCCTGGGATATAGGTGACAGTGTGGTTACTCGGGATATTCTACTTCATGCACAGTGGGAACCAATTGAGTACAGAATAATTTACAATCTTGACAATGGTAGTAACCACCCGGATAATCCAGAAACTTATACTATTGAAACTGATCCTTTCGACCTTCTTGAGCCATCGAAATCTGGAATCACCTTTGATGGGTGGTACGATGATGCAGAGTTCAACAACAAAATTGACAGGATAGCGCAATCAACAGGTGACATAGAGATTTTTGCTTTCTGGAGACCATGGATCGTTTCAAATGATACGCTGGTAGATCCTGATGGCAATAGATACACGATGGTGACTATTGGCAGCCAAATCTGGACTATACAGAATTTACGAACAACTAAATTCAACAATGGTGATCCAATTGATCATGTGATTGATGACGATTGGCGATTCCTAACAACGCCCGCTTATTGTTATTACGGAAACACTGATCATCAAGATAGTATAGCAAAATTCGGGGCCCTATATAACTGGTATGCTGTAAACACTGGAAGATTGGCACCAAAGGGCTGGACTGTACCAACCGACGACGATTGGTTAGAATTGGAGAGATATCTTATAAAGAATTCTTACAATTGGGACGCCACTACTTCCAATAATAAGATAGGAAAGGCAATGGCCTCCAATGGTAACGAATGGAATACCAATGGTACCAATGGACGTGTCGGGAATGATCAGGAAACGAATGACCACAGTGGCTTTACTGGTTTACCTGGTGGCAGGCGTGAACAAGGAGATGGGAAATATGATTTTATAGGTTCTAACGGATATTGGTGGAGTGCCACTGGTATCGATGAGACAACTGCATATAATCGCAACCTCAATTCCCATAATGAGGCCTTACAAAGGTTCACCAATTTCCCAAAGGGAATGGGCCATTCTGTCAGATTGGTAAGAAATGTCGATTAAGGGATGTGTCAAAGTTGAAGAATCTGGAGCACTGGGATGGTTCGGTTTTTTTATCAGTTTTTATTCAGGATTTAAGTGGCTTTTCTTGTTTTTTTAGAATACTTTTAATCAATAAGAAACCATTGTGAGCAAAATAATTATGATCAAGAAAGCCGGCAGAACGGGTCGTACAAGCGTACACCGGGAAGATTCTTACAAAGTAATGGTGGTGATAGAATCCCTTAAGGAAAATGAGGATCTTGCTGAGTTAGCTTGAAAGTATGACGTTTACCCAAATCAGATCCGGAGCTGGTAAATACTGCTTCTTGAAAGGGCTGGCCATTATCTATAGTCCCCAGTATACGGGTATCTGCGTAACAATTGCCCATTCCAGCGTTAGAGAGCGTTTTCGTTTAGAAAATAATTTCCCCGGCAATGGTACGTGCGAAAGTCAGGTTAGTTGGTTTCACGAAGAGAACGGGACATAAAGATTGTATGTATTCTACTGCAATATAGCCAGATAGGAAAAGATGTGTGTTGATTTCGTCCTCCCACCCTCAGCGAACCATCAGCTCAAAAAGATCCCCCCTTAGCACCAATTACCATCACATATGTATATTACAGTAACGATAGCGGGTCTTTTTTAGATCAAATCAGAAAAACTAGCGTGTTGTTCTGTAGTTTACCAGAGTGCTGATATGCGGTTTGAATTTTCAAATACCCTCATCGGACTCTGCAAACTACCTTGAATGGGTTGTGGCCCTCAGCCGTTACAGTTGTTGCCTGCTCTGCGCATGAAGCATGCATCGCAAGTGAGGCTGCAGGAGTGAGTACAAGTCATTGCCTTGATGTTATAGTGATATGATAAGTGAATAGTTCTCTTAGAAGGAGATGTAATAAATATGAGTGACACTACAAAAGTAAGCCAAAGTAATTTTCTTAAAGTTCCTCATGCTGCAGACACTGAAACGCTCTTTTCTGTATTGAAAAGCTCACAAGATGGAATCAGTAAGTCCGAGGCATCACAACGGCTCCAAACGCATGGCCCCAATGAGCTCCCCCGTAAAAAGGAGCTTCACCCAATACTGAAATTCCTCAAACATTTCAACAACGTACTTATATACGTATTGCTTGTGTCTGCTATCATAACCGCACTGCTTTCACACTGGATCGATACATGGATAATTCTTGTAGTAGTAATTGTCAATGGGTTGATTGGTTACCTTCAGGAGGGAAAAGCTGAAAAAGCTCTCGAGGCGGTTAAAAAGATGCTCTCGGCTTTTGCTCACGTTAAAAGAGATGGTGAAGTCAGGGAGATAGCAGCTGAAGAAGTTGTGCCCGGAGATATCGTGCAGCTTAAATCCGGCGATAAGGTTCCGGCTGATGTAAGGCTTATATCGGTGAAGTCTTTTTCGGTAAATGAAGCATCGCTTACCGGCGAATCAGAAAGTGTGCAAAAAAGTATCGATCCCGTGGAGGAAGATGCTTCTCTGGGCGACCGGTTCTCAATGGCCTACTCCGGTACCCTGGTCTCTTCCGGGCAGGCCACGGGAGTTGTCGTGGCAACAGGTGCTGATACTGAACTTGGAAAAATCAACAAGATGCTCTCAGAAGTAAAAACACTTACTACTCCTCTTTTAAAAAAGATTGAACGTTTCGGCCGCACACTTACGCTGATTATCCTTGTGCTCGCAGCCATTACATTTTTGGCGGGCTATTTTCTTGCCGGATACTCCCTTGAGGATATTTTCCTTGCCGTTGTCGGTTTATCGGTTGCGGCCATACCGGAAGGGCTTCCGGCAGTAATCACCATCATTCTGGCCATAGGCGTTCAGAGAATGGCAAAAAGGAATTCTATCATTCGTCTATTGCCGGGAGTAGAAACACTGGGCTCGGTAACGGTTATATGTTCTGATAAAACAGGAACCCTCACCAGAGGGGAGATGACTGCAAAGCAACTGTTGACATCAGAACAACTGGTAGAGATATCGGGGTCCGGATATGAGCCATCAGGAGATTTCACTGTTGAAGGAGAAAAAATCGATCCATTGAAGGATGACAACCTTAATCTGCTGCTTCGTGCCAGTTTGCTTTGTAATGATTCACGCCTTAAACAGGATGATGATAATAGTTGGGTTATTGAGGGTGCACCAACAGAGGGGGCACTGCTGTCTCTGGCACGCAAAGGAGGGATGGAAAAGAGCGATGAGTGGAAGAGGCTTGATTCAATACCCTTTGAATCTGAACATAAATTTATGGCCACACTCGACCAGATTGACTTCAATGGTAAGTCATCGACAATGATTTTTCTTAAGGGTGCCCCCGAAAGAGTGCTTGAACGCTGTGGCGCTCAGGGGCTTGGCGATAAAAGAAAAGAGCTCGATAAAAAATGGTGGGACCAGCGTTCTGAAAAGATGGCGGCACAGGGGTTAAGACTTCTGGCTGTGGCAAGCAAAGAGGTGCAGGACAATACAAATTCCGTAGAGATGGACACGGTTAAAGATGGATTTACTCTTCTTGCCATGATTGGTCTTATCGATCCCCCACGAGAGGAAGCTGTCGTGGCTGTTCGGGAGTGTGCCCAGGCTGGTATAAAGGTAAAAATGATAACCGGAGACCACGCACTCACTGCTGTTTCAATTGCAAAGCAACTTGGGATAGGGGACGGGCAAACCGTTGTTACAGGAAGTGAACTTGAAAAAACTGATGACTCCAAGCTCCCTGAATTAGCCGAGCGTGTGGATGTTTTCGCACGAGTGAGCCCGGAACATAAGCTCAGACTCGTAACGGCTCTTCAGAAAAACGGCAGGGTTACAGCAATGACCGGAGACGGAGTCAATGATGCCCCTGCACTTAAGCGTGCTGATATCGGTATCGCAATGGGCATAAAGGGTACCGAGGCTTCCAAGGAAGCTGCAGTGATGGTCCTGGCTGATGATAATTTTGCATCAATTGTAAATGCAGTGGAAGAGGGACGGACTGTTTATGACAACCTCAGAAAGTCCCTTCTGTTTATTCTTCCAACAAATGGTGGCCAGGGTCTCATAATTATTACCGCGATTCTGCTTGGAACAATCCTTCCCATTACCCCTGCACAAATATTATGGGTAAACATGGTTACAGCCGTTACTCTTGCCCTGGCTCTGGCGTTTGAACCCATGGAGAAGGATACAATGAAGGTTCCTCCAAGAAGTCCGGATGAGCCACTCATATCAAAAAGCATGCTATCCAGAATACTTTACGTATCCTTACTTCTGAACGTATTCTCCTTTGGTCTGTTTTACATTTTTCACACCCGTTATGCTGACTTTGGACTTGAATACGCAAGGACAATTGCGGTAAATACATTGATTATCGGGGAGATATTCTACCTGTTTAACAGCAGGTATCTCAAAGACTCCTCCCTGACGCTTAAAGGAATAAGGGCCACAAAACCGGTCTGGATAACGGTACTCTTAGTCATTATATTTCAGATCCTTTTTACCTATCTGCCACTGTTTCAGAGCCTCTTTGGGACCAGCGCCATAAAGGCAGTGCACTGGCCGGTAATGGCTGGTGCAGGTGTGATTCTTTTTTCCATGGTTGAAGCTGAAAAGTTGGTTCTGAGGCGGGTGAATAGATAAGGGCAGATCGTTTTTATCAGGGCGGCCTCTAAGCACCTATGCCCCAAAGCCAGGGGTTCATGGAGCCTGTTTATCCAAGCCCCTTATGGCATGTGCCCTAAATAAATTGAAATTTAAAGCACGGAGCTCGCAGTGTGCGCAGAGCTTACTTCTCAGGGATGTTCAATTCAACACCGGATTCTAATGCCGTGTTTTCTAACGCAACAATTCGGTAACCTCCGAAACAGCAACACCGGACAGAAAACGCATCACCAACCAACTGGCTGCAATCAATCCCCCCATGACACTCCCCAGTGCCCAGAGAGGGAATCGGGAAGCCTGTTTAACGCCTGCTTTATGTTTCTGAATCGTAGACCTTACCGCATGTGGAGAGAGGGCACTGAAATGTCCTTTATCGTTTTTAATCAGAATTCTGGCAAGAGTGGTGATGATTTTTTCCCGTCCTTCGGTGTTACCAAGTGTATACTTTCCGTAAAAACCAAGCGAGAAGCATAAATAGTACACTTCAAGTGCATCGAGATTTTCTATGGGTAATTCTATAAGTTTGTCAAGCTTGTCGAAAAATTCTCTTCCGGCAATATTGTTGCCGAAAAGTTCAAGCTGCATCGGGTTAACAATCCAGAAGTCCCTTGCTTCACCTGGTATGGAAAGTACTGTTTCATCGAGTAGCGCTACAAGTGCGTATTTTACCGATTCTGCGGTCTCTTTTCGGACCCCCATAACCGCACAGTTCTTATCGAACTCATTGATATAATATAGGATGAGTTTCCTGAGTGCAGCGGTCTCTCCCAGATCTTCTGCTTCCCTCATCTTTATAACAATGAGAAAAATATCAGTGCACAGTGTGGAAAGCTTTTCACACTTGTTATCCGACCGGGTGAGTTTAAGATCCATCGTTACTGACATTACATCTTTTGTAAATGACCTGGTTCCCATATCTTTCCTTTATGAAGTTATTGCCATAAATTCAATTTCGAGATTCGGATAATTATTCGGAAAGTAGAGTGCGATTGAACCGGTGGCTCTGATTGCATCCCAGAATGGATTCTGCTGATTAAGGGAGAAGTATACAAAACCGGGTTTGGTTGAGAGATCTTTTGGCGGATTGGCGCAGAACATTATCGGCAGTCCCGGCATTGCCGACTGAATAATAGTATCGAGTTGATTCCGTGAGCACATTTTTACCCGTGATACAGAACCCACAGCAAGCTCCTTTTCAGGAATATCAGCACTTACTCCTAGGTAAAAAGTTGCTCGGTCAAAGAGTTTCTGGTCTGAAATGGTTATGGTGTATGTAGCCGGACTGATCTCATCTATCGGAAGATTCATACACCCCGCTGAGATATCCCCACCGAGGATGTCACGAATGATGTGGTCGAGCTGAGTAAAGGGGTGTGCTAAAGTTGTATGAGTATACCGGGGCAGAGAGGCTATGTCGTGAGACGCGGAAAAAGTACATAGTGCACCGGAAAATTGAATCATCAAGAGATAGACATCATAAGGATGGGTATTTGTATTGACATAGTAGTGATTAATTACTGGTGTATAGGTGTTTATCAATTGAAGCAGAGCCTGGGGGGTGATATCACCGGAGGAAAACTCTGCAAAACCACCTTTAAGCTGTTTTCGGTTTTTTGACAGATTACTGCTTTTGGCAAGCAGCATTTCAAGAAGAGATTTGAGTATGTTTGAAAGTGCAGGTGAAGCACCGATACGAAGCAAAGGTGGAAGAAATGAATCGTCAAGTTCGATCTGTCCGTTCGAAGTTCGGACCAGACGGGCTATTGGCAATGTCGAAAAATTATCCCTGGATTCATCGGAAAACAGAATCGAAAAATTCGTTTTTCCAAGTTCTATATCTTTGTTCACACTCCCGTACACTTCATCACAAACCGTATGAGCCGAAGCTTTGTACCGCATGGTTGCCTCTTCTCCCACTGAAGCTTTGCCCTGCACAATAAAGGGTAACGCAAGATAAACGTCAAGCGAGCTCTGGTCATGAGAAAAGTGTTCTGAAAAGCTGCGTGCGCAGGGAACCGGCCCGTTCTCCGGAATCGAAAAAGTCGTTCCGTCAGGCATAATCCCACGTGCAAGAGTGAGTGAAAATGTCTCATTGATCAGTGAATCGTTGTTTATCTGATAATCAAGAAACCCCGAATAAAACTGATTGAAGGCTGAAGTTTTTGCCTGCAATGTGTTTAAGATAAACCGTTCTGCCTGCTGAAAATGCTGGGGTTGAAGAAAAAGGCCCTCTTTCCAGATAACTTTGTCATTTAAAAACATTGCACATGTCTCCCTTACAGCAGCTTTGTTCTGCTGAATTGACCGTGATTGATATTAGGTGGTACTGCAGAGAAAGAGAAAAAGAGAGAATTTATTTTTTAAGGAAATCAAAAAAACTGTTCACAAATTTCATAAATTTGCTATATTGTAGGAAACGTCAGTTCTCAATATACAGTATTCCTTCTCCGATTATTGATATTTTTTTTATCATATTCAGTCCTCTTTGTGACTGAAACCTTTCTCGCTCTGTTCACAGACACTCTGTCTGTAACAATTTCTCCACTATCTATTCTCTTTTTTTTGTACGGTATAAAAAACTGGTACTGCTGTATCGTGGCCGGTTTTGCACGTGACTGTTTAACAAAGGGTGCGAATGGAAATGAACTACCATAAAAAGGTGATTGTGCAATTCTGTATTGCAGTTTTTTTCTGTAGTGTCTGGGCCGGGGGAAGGCTCACTGTTATTACCGATCCTCAGGGCGTGGAAGTATGGGTTGGGGAGAATTTTATGGGCAATTCCCCTCTTAGCGAAAGGCTGATTGAGCCAGGCAGGTACGTAGTGAAATTGATCGATCCGGTTCAACGTACAAGCCATGAAGAGCAGGTGTTGATAATTGAGGGGCAGGCTGTTACCATTGACAGAAAGATGAGCAGAAGATTCGGAACACTGAATGTATCCACTAATCCGTCAAATGCTCAGGTCTACCTCACCGTTCCTCTGGGAACAACGCCCTTAACTAATGAGTTCATCATTCCTGGTCAATACCTGATTGAGATTCGCCATCCGGATGAGATTTTTCAAAAATTGCAGAAAAGTGTGGTAGTACGGGAAGGTACCGTTGTGGCAATCAGCGATACACTCCAATCAAACAGGCCGGATTTCAGGGAACTATTTCTAAATCCTAAAGTCCTCTCAAGAGTTGCACTGGGAGCAGGGGCTTCGGCCGGACTGATCTGGGCAGTTGTGGAAAACGGAAATAATCAGCAATATCTGCACCGGTTTGAAAATGAAAAGGCAAAACAGGCCCGAATATATCGAAATACCGGAGTAGTTGTGGGCCTACTCTGTATGGCTGGATTTCAGGTAGTAGCATTTTTTTAAAAAAACGGGGAAAAGATATCATGAGCATTAACGGATCAGATGAACGGAACAAAGATCTGGACAGAACTATTGATGAAAGCCTGCTGGAGGATATACCACAAATTCAACAGTTTCCAAGGGTGGTAAATGTCCAGAATATAACCAACCCTTACATTCACCTCAATAATACAACCACTGCTCTCAATGAAAGCTCTGTTTCGATTCTTCCGGATGGCAGTACACCATTGTCACTTGGTTCCGGTGTAATTGATGGAGTTTTGGGTGAAGGCGGCATGGCAAAAGTCTACCGGATATGGAATGAACAGCTTGAGGTGCACAGGGCGGTGAAAGTGTTCCTCCCCACCGGTAATGCAGAGCTAATGAAACGTTTTGAAACAGAGATCAAAATAACCGCCAAGCTTCATCACCCCAACATTATTGAGATCTATAATGTCGGAGAGTACAAGGGACTACCCTATATTGAGATGGAGTTGGTTGATGGAGTGACAGTAGATAGTCTTATCACAGAATTCGCGACGATCCCTTCGGTGGTTATGGCTGCAATAGGAGTGCAGGTAGCAAACGCTTTACAATATGCTCATAACCATGAGTTTCTTTTGTATGGTAAAACATACAAGGGTATCATTCACCGTGATCTGAAACCGGCAAATATTGTCATTGGCAAAAATGGTGTGGTGAAACTTCTCGATTTCGGTATCGCTCGTCCAACAGAAGTGGGACTGCATACCGTTGCCGGAAACATTGTGGGCACATTGCCATATCTTTCACCCGAACAGATGGATGATAAAGATGTTGACTCACGAAGTGATATCTACTCCCTGGGAACTATTATGTACGAGGGTTTGACAGGAGAAAAAACCTTCCCTCAAAACACTGTCACAAGCCTGATGAAAATGAAAGTGACCAATTCCTACAGAAAATTCAGTTCATTTCCTCATGATATCTTTGCCCCTCTTGGAAAAACTGTTGAAAAAAGCCTTAGTCTCAATAAATTTGACCGATACGAAACTGCTGTAGAATTTCAAAAGGCAATATCGAAAATTTACAATTCATTGACGGATCAACCTGGTGAGAAGCTTATATGCAATTTTACAGAAAATCCGGAAATGTTTTATTCGTCTGACAAAAGTAAGAGATTTAACAAGAAAAAATTCTATAAGAGGGTTTTTGCCACAACTGATAAAACTGTCAGGTTTGCAAAAAAACTACCTCTCCGGAAGTGTGCTATGGTTGCAGTTGCACTCCTAAGTATCTCGGTTATAGGAGTGATGTTTATGACCCTTTTGCCCTTTGGCAAAGGTAGCGGTGAAAATGCCAAAATCTCCTCAGCCTCAACTATCCCTGAGTCAGATGGTTTTTTTGATGCTGTAGCCGCTAATGTTCATACTGTTGCCGTGGATGAAGAAGATCGAAAGGAGAGGGAGAGGGGCGAACAGGAGGGCGAGGTGGTGGAGCAAGATGAGCAGGTAACTGAAATAGAGGAACAGAAACCTGCTCCGGCCGTTGCTGCCGCTCCGGTTACAAGGCCGTCTGTCCCACAGCCCCGGCGGGAATCATTGATTGACAGATTAATCAGGCTGCATGGAAGCGAGGATATGTTCCGAATTGGTGAGGCTGAATACAGAGCAGGCAATTTTTCCAATGCTGTCACTGCTTTTTTGAAGATGCCCACAGACCACCCTCAAAGAACAAAAGGGCAGATAATGCTTGTACACTCTCTTTTGGAAACAAATAATCTCAAAAAGGCACGATCACTTATTACGGAGATTAACAGTAATGATGCCTTTTTCATTTTGATGCAGGGCAGCATTGCTCTTAAAGATGACAATCACAACAGGGCACTGAACCATTTTCAAACTGCTCTGACGCGGCCAAGCCAAATCAAGGAGGCTGTGGTGATTCGAGGTGATGCAATGTATTACACTGCGCAGATATTTCACAAACGATATACGGATGATCCGTCACCTGAATCAAAACAACTTGCAATTAACGCCTGGAATAACCTTAAAAGAATTTACAGCTCACAGCCGGATAATCCAAGGTTTAAACGGGCCGAGCAGTTGATTAACTCATATTGAGAGGAACCAAGGACCAAGGACCAGGGACCGGAGATCGGAGACCAGGGATCGGAGCTATTATGCAGAATGGAGTAGTCCGCTCACCCTGCCTGTACTGAGTCCCGATGTAAAATCGGGATCGAAGTGAGCTCCTAGTCGAAGGGTTCCGTTCTTTTAAATGCACAATGCACAATGCACAATGCACAATGCACAATGCACAATGAACAATGAACAATGAACAATGAACAATGAACAATGAACAATGAACATGTGGCAAACAAAATTCATAACCGGAAAAAATCCTTCAGGAAAACCGATCATATCTGTACTGGCAAAGAAAACGTATGCCATCAAAAATGGGGAGGTGGCATGTGATGCTCAGGTTCCGATCCCGTTGTATGATTCCGATCTTTACGATGATCCAGAAAACTGCTCCTTTGCCGAAGTTATCGCTCAGTCCGATCTGATTCCATTTAAAAAATCAACTGATGTGGTCATTCTTGGAAAGGTAACGAGTCCGGGAACAAAACTTGCAAGATATCTTGACTGTGATGTGACTGCAGGACCCTATAAAAAGTGTGTCCGTGCCTATGGAAAGAGAATTCTAAAAAGAAAAGGGATCAGAGGAATCGCTCTGAGTGAACCGGAACCGTTTAAAGAGGTAACACTGGGGTACAAAAACGCTTATGGAGGTGTGAGCCGTTCCAAAGACGGCACCGTATATGTGTATTATCCTAACCCCATTGGTAAAGGTTTCAATCTTAAGGGGGGAGTTGATGACGTTGCTGAAATCGAGGTTCCCAACCTTGAAGATCCAAACTTACCTCTAAGACCTAAAGATCTTTTAATGTCCAAATTTACTGGCTGGACCAAGGTTCCTGCACCGGTGTCACTGGGATGGACAAGAAAGAATTTTTATCCCAGGTATACACTCTGTGGAGTAATACCCGAGCAACTCCAGGGAGCGATGAGCGACACTGATAATGCCGGTAGTTTGAATACCAAAGCTGATTTCGATTTCTTCCAGGGAGCATCAGTCGGATTATGGGGTAAAAGGTTATCGGGTGATGAGATAATAAAGCTGACCTACATGGATTCGCAATTTCCTCTCTTTGAAACTGCTCTTCCGGCAGAAATACCTGTAATGCTTCTTGATACAGGGGATGGAGCAAATGAGCTTGAACCTTTCCTCGATACAGTCACCATCATAAAGGATCAAAATCTGCTTACTGTTCTGTGGCGAGGCTCTTCTCAAATCCAGACTTTGGAAGAAATAAACGGGGCAAGAAAGATAGAGTGTAGGGTGTCGGGGACTAAAGGCAATAGGCCAATTTGACCACTTCTCTCTTTTTAGCTATCCACACTTGACATTCAATCTTCTTGTCTTTTTTTTCCATCAAACACTGAACACTTGCCTGCCCTCTTCCCCCTCCGACACCCGACCCTCGGCACTTTCTCCTCAAAACCCATAATACTCCCTATTCTCATCCAAAATCATCAGTGCCAAAATCTTTGGAATGTACTCATTGGTCTCCTCAGCCAAAAGCTGCATCCGGTAAATATACCAAAAACATCTGTTTTGCATGGGGTTGTCGATTCTTCTCAGAGCCCCTATAATACGTGCTTCCCCTGCATTGTATGCTGCCATTGCAAGCATTATCGAACTTCTGCCACCGAATATACTGATCAGGTCGGTGAGATAGGCTGCTGCAGCGAGAGTCGCTTTTTGAGGGTCAGTACGCTCATCAATATGGTCATCTACCCTCAATCCGTACCGTCGTCCGGTATGGGGCATAAATTGCCACAGCCCTACAGCTCCGGCATGACTGACTGCGTGTATGTTAAAACCGCTCTCAAGCATCGATATATATGATAATTCAAGAGGGAGATTGTTTTCTGTGAAAACCCTGTGGATCATGGGGAAGTAGGACTCTTTTCTTCGAAAGAAATTCTGTGTGGTTCTTCTCAAAGGACCGGTAAACTCTGAAATGTGAAATTTCACACGTTCAAGCATCTGCGGTGGTATGTGGTAATCGGTTTCCCCAAAACGGGACAGTATATCATTGAGAAACAACTCCACTGTGTCTTTGTAAACGCTGTTGAAATCCTCCTTACGAAGTGCCATTCGGATAGAATTGAATTCACTGCGGGTCTTTTCAAACTCATTGACCAGTCCGGTAATTTCATCCTGTTCTGCTCCGCTTGATTGTGCCTCTGATATCTTTTGCTCATATCCTTCAAGTTGTCGCTTCAGTTTCTGAGCCTCATTAAGAGTGTTTTTGTACTGAAACATACGTACAGAAAAGAACCCGGTGGTTAACAGAAATACCACGGTAATAAGAGCGATTATGGCTAAAAACTTGTTTTTTGACTTGTGATGTGAACGGAATGCGGTCTGCAGAAAATGGGTTTGGGTTCTGCTGAGATTGCCCTGCTGCATGATCTTTTCCACTCTGTCGGTCTTGTTCATAAGTTTACACATGTCATCTGCATTGATCTGATTGTTTATCAGTTTGTGTTCTATATTCATGGTCAAAGACCCGAGCCCACCGTTATTCAACAGGGGTGTGCATGGTTTTGAAGGAAACAGAGAGTCATTGTCCTGAATACTGCTGATTTCAAG
>SKJJ01000160.1 GCA_007115975.1 Chitinispirillum sp. | reverse complement strand
TAAACAGCACTTCTTAGTGCTGGATACCTTACGCTTAAAGAACGGCAGTGACAAAGCGATACAATAGAAACAGCACTTCTTAGTGCTGGATACCTTACGCTTAAAGAACGGCAGTGACAAACAACTCGGGTATGATGGAAGGAGATATCTTAATATTATTACTCTCTATCCACCCCCTCCAACGTTTAATAAAAAAACTTGTATTTTGACTTACGACAAATTTACTTTATTTAACAAGATGACAAACGGTTTCCGTTCACTTGCTGTTTGTTACTACCAATAAACTAACTGATCCCAATACAACATTATGAACACATCGCTCTTTGCGGAAATTTTTTCGTAAAGGGAATCTCACATTTATGCATTAACCTTTCAGTTTCAATTTCTGTATTACTTTCTCTCACTCACTCACTCTCTCTCACTAATCAACTAACCTGTTACACTTTTTTAAAAGGAGTAATTGTTATGGGTACACTCACCGATGAATTGAGACGAGCAATCAGAGGCGACATGGATGCGCTTGATCCTGAGGACTATCTCCGGTTTTCATCAACGGTGCCGGATGGACTTGGGGAGCTGAGCTCTCTTCTTGCACAGTGCACAAAGGACAAAGGGGCGCTTGTTGCAGCAGGCTTCAGGTGGGAAAGGATGGAAAAGTATGAGGGGTATCTGGAAATGTTACTCCTTTTGCATGGGGAGCGAATCGCATCCATTCCCGAATCCCCCGAAGAAAGGGCTGAATATTTTTCACTTCTTGAACAAGCCGAAGATGACAGAAAAGTTCTCAGAATCGTAGCCCACCACATCCTTCAGGAAACCAACGATCCAAAGCTCCTACAAATCTATCGTAAAGTGCAGAGTGGAGCAGGAATGATCGATACCATGACCGACAATGTGGCCTTTTCAGTGCTGATCGGCCGACATATGGACCTGGCCTGCGAAATTCGTCCCGGTGGCAGAGAAGTCACTGCCGAATATCTAAAAGATGTAACGGTTCGGGCTAAAAGACTGATGAGAATGAGGGGACTTGTTGTCAGTGATGGTGTGCCGCGCAATGAGGATGTCGACAATCAGAACCGAATTATTACTCTTTGTATGCAGGCTATGAGCTATATCAGGCGTTTTGCACGCTCTGCTTTCTACAATGATCTGGACTATTATAACAGTAACTATACCAAGTCTACAAGACGTTCTGGCGGATCTGCTGCTCCATCAGATGAACCGATTGAAGATATGGAGCCGGATATCGCACAGGTAATATAAATCGAAAATGGATGGGAACCGGGGGAAAACCCTTGCAGTGTGCAGCAAGGGGATACCCCCTAACCCGTTTGTAAAATCCCTCCAAGACCTCCATACACAGGGAAGCGCAACAATGAAAAACACCAATACCGCCATCGAAGAGCAAATTGAAAATGAGATCACCGCACTGACAAGTAATAAGTTCAAAAGACCATCCATGAAGATAAATGAGTTTATGGATGAATACAGCACTCTGCTCAGCCAGGCAACAAAAGATAAAAACAAACTGGTTGCAGCAAAGTTTGACTGGACACTGATGCCAAAGTTTGAGCTCTACCTGGACCATCTCTTGGTTGCTGTGGGTGAAGCAATCAATGCCCGCCTTGCAACTCCTGAGATAAAAAAGGAGTACGACGTGAAGTTAGAGGAGCTTCAATTTACTATCCAGGTACTTAAAGAGGTCGGCAAACATATTATTTCAAACCCCAAAAATGCGGATGTAAAAAGTAATTTTCGCAAAATCGTGGAAAACAGTGGAAAATCGCGGGCTGCAACAACCGCAATCGACCTCATCGCCTTTATCAGTGAATACCCCACCGAAGCAGCGCAGACCAGTCCGGCTGGAATTTGTGTCGATGAGCGGTATTTAAGTGAAGTTAAGGACCTGGCGCTCACGCTCATAAAAATCAACGGTTCTGCAATGATGGGCTCACGGGCGATCAGTGATATCTACTCCCGACAAAAACGGCTCCTTACACTGAGTATAAATGCAGCCCGTGAGATAAGGCGATTTGCAAAAATCGCCTTTATTGATAATAAGCAGTATTATAAGGATTGTTATGAGAGTAAGGTGAGGAGGAGAAATAACAGGAAATATAGAAAAAGAGCACCAACAGTTTAAGAACCCACCGTGTTTTTCCCCTTTGGTTTAAAAGTGATACAACTTACAAAAAAATCCAGGTCATCGAAACGAAACAACCTGCTTTAAAGAATCACCCGTTTAGATAATTTTACAACCAGCACCTTTGAAGAATGCCCTCAGGAGGGGAAAGTTTTGAGTAACATTCTCTCTTAAGTGAGTAACATTCTCTCTTAAGTGAGAAACAGCACCTCTGCGGTGAGAAACACGGGGTATTTTGTGAGAAACACGGTACTTGCTGTGAGAAACACGACCGAATTTGTGAGAAATACCTGCTTTTGGGTGAGAAACATCAAAGAAACGATCCGTTTTTGAGTATGTTTCTCATCGCTGAGGGCATGTTTCTCACCGCATAACACATGTTTCTCACTTTTTTATACATTTTTTCCAACTTTTTAGCCATGTTTCTTACTTTGCATGGTGTGTTTCTCAGTGCAACCATTGTGTTTCTCACTGGAAGACCCGTGTTTCTCAGGTTTTTGGATAAACAGGTGCTCTGGGTGCGTGCGCGCGTTGGTTTTTTCTCAAAAAGGCTACTTTGCCAGAAATAACCGCAAACCTAACTGCCGGTGTATTTTTTTCCGGTCAACTCCGTAAAACGCTTCTTTGCCTTTGGCGGTTGGTGATGTTCACGGTCCTGCGTCCATGAGGAAAGATATCCTTATTTCTCTTCATCCCATTCAATCACACCATTTCCGAGCCAATGATTGATTATTTCGCTGCACTTTTCGGCGTGAAATCTCATCCATCACCGCCTGGGCATCCATCGAGACATCCAGCCCAAGCCATTCCCCGAATTTTCGCACAGAGCATTGTGTCACCTGTGTTTCGATAAGCTTCATGAAATTGGGCGACAGATCATAGAGCATCTCCACATAGTGCCGGGGGTCTTTATGGGAAAAGAGAATCTTGCGCAATACCGGTACGGTTGTTTTCAGCTTTGTTGCTGCCCCGCCAACGTTCACCCCTTCGGGCATCATACCCTTGTGCTTTAACCGGAAGTAAATACCGAACAGCGAATGTCTGTTGTCGCGAGATACCTCTTTCATCCGGTTGACAATGGTTCCGGGATCATCAGATTCGGTAATGTACCGGGCAACATTGTTCACGTAGAAATCGGGGAACTGGGTAAGTTCGGCTACGTTGTCGCAGAACTTTTCCTCCTCGGCGAAATCGATTGCCCCCGGTTCCTCGTCTCGAATTGCGTGAACAGTCTCATGGAGCAGCTGAAAAATCAGGTCCAGCGGAGAGATATCAATATTTACGAATACTACCCGGTGCCCGGCAATACGTGAATAGAAAGCATAGGATTTCGTCTTTAGCTCTGCAGGGAATTCACGAAAAATGGTGTGAATACCAAGCCGTGAAAGCAGGTAGAAGGCACTTTGGTAATCCATCGGCTTATCATCAGTAATGTTGGAAATCTCACGGAGCTTGTTTGCGATAATCGCGGCATTTTCAGCAGTTTTCTGCTTCACCCGCAGCACCGGCAACATTTCTACGGTTGGTGCCTTCCGGAACAGATTGAGATATTGCTCCGCCAATTCCTGGGAAACTTCCCGCATAGTGGTTGAAACCGGCCTGTTTAGGATTGTCCGGTGCAGCGGGACCGATAGCAGGCTTTCGGTCGGCTCGGCAAAGAAATCCCCCGGCTTCATATTGAGAATAGAGCACAGCTTTACCAGATGGCTTCCCCTGGGGATCGCCCCGGTGATCCATCCATTGACCGTCTGGCGGGAAACGCCCAGTTCCTGCGATAATCGCAGAAGGGTGTACCCGGCTTCTTTGGTCTTGGTTTTAATTATAGAGCCATTAAAGCTCATACTGCCCCCTGTATATGGTTCAAAGTCTTGAGAAATCCAAGTTACGTGTACATTATGCACACATAATATACCATAATACGGGTAAAACGTAAAGTTTATTTTACTTTTGGGCTTACAGTTGTGTGTTGTGTGGGGGTTTTCAACAGATGGGGTTTGGCCTCATATCCCGCCTCAACAGTCCCCTCCGGCCTGCTCCTCATCCGCCTGCTCAAGCTCAAACCCCCCGCTTTTAATAAACTTCTTAAGAAGTTGCCTGACTTTAACATTTACATAAAACTCTTTCAACGCGGTTCCTTCTATGCTTTCAAAATAGAGCTTTGCTTTCTTTTTATCTACCGAATCTTTCAGTTCATCATAACGGCCATATTCATTGATGCTTGAATCGCTTACATTTGAGTTCATTATGGATTGAAGTTTGTCTTTGTCCAGCCCTAAAATCTCTGTGATCTGGTTTATCTGATATTTTTTTGCACTGTATTGGAATGACAGGAATAGATTAAAAATTTCTAATCATAAATTTCCTGGAGGGGAAAGCATTCCCCTGGCTTCAGCCACCTGCGAGAAGCATGTGTCGTTGGAGCCATTATCACTCTTGGCAAATGCTTAGATCTGATTCAATATAACAACCTTATGATGCTAAAAGTCGCTTACGACTCTTTTTCAAATACTTATGAAGCTTCCGGATATAAAAAGATGCCAATCAATAAACCTTTGCGAGATGCCAGGGATTTGCTGCATCGTAATCTGGATTGTGCTGTTATTGAACACTTGCACTATTTTGAAGAAAATGTACGAAAAAAAACGTCATACGATACTGTGCGGGGTGTCTTTTGGGAGGTCCAGGACCTTTATCCCAATGCTGGCTTTAAAGAGAAAAACCATATACAAATCTGCGTTCGAAATGTCGCCTGCATAAAAGGTTACTTTATTCCCCGGTTATCATGAAACATGGAATGTCAGGATAATAGGATGCATCCTCCTCGTCCCGGTTGGGACGAAATATTTCCCCATTCCTGTCCCTAATGGAACAAACAGGAATATCCAAGCCAACTATTATTATATAATTGTCCCTCCCCCGCCCTTTTCCTATTTTACTATATCACACTCACAATCAAGGCATTTTCTCAAGTCAGGACCCTCATGACCTTCCAGCAGATTCTCGACAAATACCGCAAAATCTCCCATTCCCAGCGAGACAAGGGCGACCGTTTTGAGCGCTTAATGCACAATTGGCCAACAGCTTGTTGACTAAAAGCTGAGGGATTTTGAGAAGTATTTATAAAATTAGTCCAGAATGAAAAAATCTGAGATTGAGAAGGAAGAGGTTTTGAAGTAGTTGCCAGAGTTAAGGTTTTGCAGGCACAGTTGTTTGTTTGCTATTAGGTTGTACTATGTCGATATATTCTTCTACTATCTCAATTATGTTTTCTAAAATTTCTTCGATAAAACTTTCTCCCATGTACACGAAATCACTGTTTTCATCAAATAAAAACCAATCGTACCAGCCTCCTCCTTTTGCTTCTTTTATGAATACTTCTCGTTTTACTTTTGGCCAGTGTACCCCATTATGAAACATCAAATTCCTGTATCTAAATATTGCGGGAATAAATTTTTTACACTTAGCTATTGTGCCATCTTTAAAACCTGTACACTTGAGAAGCTGTAGAATACCTTTAGCGATATCTGTTTCAACGCGATCACTTTTTTTTGCAAAGTAGTGCGGGTCCCATTTGTACTTAGTAAAATTCCGAAACCGGTCATGCTCAGATTCTTCCGGTGCGCAGTATTTGCCATAATCAGCAAACATAGCAGTGAACAGTGACTCTATATAAGGTGCAATGATTCCTATTGCGGCAAGACTGTATGACATATCCCAGAACTGCGATTCATACCCTTTATCATTTAGATGTTCGGCAATGAAGTCGTTTCCACCTTGTGATTCAACCTTTTTTTGAAGAGAATTGTAGTCATCCTGAAATTTAACTGTAGGTTCTTTTACAGCTTGTAACATCTCCTTCATTGCTAAATATTGAGTTTTGAAATCGATACGGTTAAAGTACCAGTTATCCAGATTCCAAACGCGAATAATTTTTGCATCCTCTTTAGAAATAAACATTTCTTTAAAATTCATATTATTCCTCTCTGCGGGTATCCTTCCACACACCCCACAATAGATTGGTACTCAAACGTGCCCGTCTTTTTCAAATGGAACCACGGCACGCCAGGCACAGCACCGGCTTGCAAAAGCTGATATCATTATCCCTGTTCTTCATTCAATGAAGTGTACACTTTATGCAGCAAATGCTCCGAAGCCATCTTTCTGAACTCTTCATCACTCATTAATCTTGAAAAAATATCTTCGTTGCCTTCCATTCTCTCGATTACCAAGCCTTCGAAAGCTTTTGAAAACACATATCGGAAGTCCTCAACAGTATTGACAGTGGCAGCCTGCCTCAAACCTTCATC
>SKJJ01000048.1 GCA_007115975.1 Chitinispirillum sp. | reverse complement strand
TATAAACGTGGCACCGAGTGAAGCGAGCATGGAGGAGAACCGGTGCCGTCCTCGGCAGGCGCCCAGATTCATACTCTTAATTCAGTCCTCGCAGCGCTATAAACGTGGCACCGAGTGAAGCGAGCATGGAGGAGAACCGGTGCCGTCTTCGGCAGGCGCCCAGATTCATACCTAATCCCATTCTTAGTTTTTTTTATACTGCCTTCAGGTCGCCCCACTGATACTTTAAATCCCCCCCCCTCAGCCGACCGGGGAGTGGAAAATATTATGGTATCCAAATTGCTACTCCTGTAGGCTAATCAGCTCTTTGTCCAAACCCTAAACAGATACTATTAAAAATGGTTATGGAAAATGTCACCACAACTCAACTCTCTAAGATGATTGAAAACCCCAATATACGGGTAGTGGATATCCGCCCGGTGGAGTTTTACAACGGCTGGTGCACCCATAATCAGCCGCGAAGCGGTCATATAAAGGGAGCGAAAAGTCTGCCGTTCAAATGGTTTTTCTATCTGGACTGGCCAGATATCCTGAAAGCCAAAGGCCTTTCTAGGACAGATACAATCGTTTTGTACGGGCATCTACAAGAGCAGGCGCAGGAGGCTGCGGAGCACTTTAGAAGAGCTGGTTTCTCTAGCGTTTATCTGTATCATCATTTCTTAACTCAATGGTGCACCAATTGGTCATTGCCGATGCAGAAACTTGAAAACCACACAAAGCTGGTATCCGCTGACTGGGTAAACACCCTCATGGAAACCGGCGGAGCTCCTGAGCTCAAAAACCAAAAACATGCCCTGTTTCACTGCTATTATTTTGATAAGGATGCTTACCTCCGGGGCCATATTCCCGGGGCACGTCCTCTGGACTCCACCACCCTTGAGTCTCCCCGCACCTGGAACAGCCGCTCACCCCGGGAGATCGAAAAAGCTCTCGTGGAGGCAGGTATTACCCACGATACAACGGTTGTTCTGTACGGAAGGTACTCAGGCCCTCAATATGACGATCCCTTTCCTGGCAGCAGTGCCGGGCAGCTGTGTGCTTTTCGCTGTGCCTTTATACTGATGTATGCAGGAGTAAAGGATGTGCGTGTTCTGAACGGCGGATTGCAGGCTTGGATCGATGAGGGGCTTGCGGTTACAGAGCACGAGCCCGTAGAAAAAAAAGCAGATCAGTTTGGTGCAGCTATCCCCGGGTGCCCTCAAATGATTGCTGATCTCAAAAAGGCAAAGCAGATCCTGAAATCACCTGATCAGAATCTTGTCTGTGTACGAAGTTATAAAGAGTATATCGGAGAGGTGAGCGGTTACAACTACATAAAAAAGCGGGGGAGAATTCCGGGAGCGGTCTTTGTTCATAACGGCAGTGATGCGTATCACATGGAAAATTACCGCAACCTTGATCATACCACCCGTGAATTTCACGAAATCGAGCAGATGTGGAAAAGTGCCGGTGTTACGAAAAACAAGTTCAATGCCTTTTACTGCGGCACGGGCTGGCGCGGGGCGGAGGCATTTTTCAATGCCTTCCTTATGGGCTGGAAAAAAATAGCGGTTTTCGATGGAGGATGGTTTGAATGGAGCAGTGATGATAACAACCCCTATGAAACAGGTGACCCTATTTAGAAAAAAGGACAGTTATGGAATTAGGCAGAAGTGAATATTCTGAAAAAGCTCAAATAGCCATTAACAATTTTCTGCCTCGTTTAGGCAAGCGCAAAACTATCGACACTATAACAGACGGGCTCTCTTCCAGACCCAAACAGATTTCAAGCATGTTTCTTTATGATACAACGGGTTCAAATCTGTTTAGTCAGATAACCCGGTTGCCTGAATACTATCTGACCCGCATCGAGATGGCACTGCTGCAGCAGCTTGCCCCCAAAATTATCGGGCTCTGTGGCCGGGGATCTGATATAGTTGAGCTGGGAAGCGGAGAGTGTAGAAAAATATCATTGCTGTTCGATTGTGCAAGTCAATCAGCTCTACACTCTCTACGCTATGTACCGGTGGATATAAATCCCGAAGAGATAAAAAAATCTGTCGGGATGCTTATTACTAAATACCGCGGGATACAGGTCTGTGGTGTGGTGGCAGATTATACTCAGCAGTTTGAGTTGATTCCCAGGGACCGGGACAGACTTATCTGCTTTCTTGGCAGCACTATCGGCAATTTAACCGATGATATGAGAAGAGGCTTTCTGATGAAAATTGCACAAAGTATGGCGCCCGGTGACCGGTTTCTTGTTGGAATGGATATGGTTAAAGCACCTTATCTACTGGAAAAAGCATACAACGACAGCGCCAATGTCACAGCACTTTTCAATAAAAATATATTGAATGTTGTCAATTCCCTGGCTGCTACCGATTTTGACCTCTCCCGTTTTGAACATGTGGCCTTTTACAATACTGAATATTCCCGTATCGAGATGCATCTCAGGGCTCTTGAAAACATGACGGTCTCCTCACCACGTATAGGGCAAAGGTTCACAATAAAGAAAGGAGAACTTATACACACCGAAAATTCCCGAAAGTTCAGACCAGAAAAAACGGCAGAAGAACTGCATTCGGCAGGGTTTACTATTGATTCTGTTGTGATGGACAGCAACCGGTGGTATTCTCTCTATCTGTTGAGTAAATCGGGTACCGTATGATTGATCCTTTTGCAGTACGTGGTGATTTTCCTGGGCTTAAAAAAAAGGTTTATGGTAAACCGCTGATCTATCTCGATAATCCTGCAACAACCCATAAACCGCGGGAGGTTCTTGATGCGGTAAATAATTTTTATGCCAACTGCAACAGCAACATTCACCGAGGGGCACATTACCTTAGTTCCCACGCAAGCGAAATGTACGAAACTGCCCGATCCACGGTACAGCAATTCATTAACGCCCGCTCTTCCCGGGAGGTGGTTTTTACCCGCAATGCAACCGAGGCGATCAACCTGGTAGCGCACTGTTTTGGAGCGCTGTGGATAGGTGAAGGAGATGAAATAATTATTTCTGAGATGGAGCACCATTCAAACATTATACCCTGGCAGGTTCTCTGTGAGCAGAAGAAAGCGGTGCTCAAAGTCCTTCCTTTTGATGACAGCGGGATTTTACAGATTGAAAGTCTTAATAGCCTGATAACTGAAAAAACCAAAATCATTGCAGTTACCCATGTTTCAAATGTGTTGGGGACCATTAATCCGGTGAAGGAGATTGTTGCAGCAGCGCGTCGCTTTGGGGTGGCGGTGCTAATTGACGCGGCTCAGGCTGTGGGGCATCTGTCGATTGATGTACAAGATATCGATTGTGACTTTCTTGTCTTTTCGGGGCATAAATTGTATGCAGAAACAGGGATCGGTGTGCTCTACGGAAAAAAGGCGCGGCTTGAGCTGATGCCACCCTTTCAAACCGGGGGCGGTATGGTTTTGTCGGTAAATGTACACCGTTCTCAATTTGCTAAAACACCGTATAAGTTTGAAGCTGGTACGCCGAACATTGCCGGAGCTCTCAGCCTGAAGGCTGCAATGGAATATGTGGAGAACAGGGGTTTGAATGCGATAGGTGAGTATGAACAGGCCCTGCGGGGATATGCTGAAAGTATGCTCCTAAAAATCAGCAGTCTGAGGATTTACGGTACAGCGGATCAAAAAAGTGCTATCACTACATTTAGTATTGATGGAGTTGATTCGTATGATGCAGCAACTATGCTTGACAAACTTGGAGTAGCCGTTCGCTCAGGCTATTTCTGTGCAGAGCCTGCACTTAAGCATTACAACTGCAATGGGGCACTGCGCGCAGGCTTTGTCTTTTATAACACCCAACAGGAGGCAGAAACACTGGTAAGAAGTATAGCCAACGTGATTACAATGATCCGTGGTTAACAACAGCATATAGCGGGGTTTTTATGAGCATAAATGGGGAGCAGGATAAAATTATCAAAGAGTTTTCAGCGCTCAATGACTGGTTCGAAAAATATGAGCATCTCATGGAACTGGGAAAACAACACTCTTCCATAAGTAAAAAGTTTAAAACAGATCAATATGCGCTCCCTGGGTGTAATTCTAAGGTGTGGATTGTCTCAAAAAATCACAATGGCAGGGTGCTTTTTTGGGCCGACAGTGAATCAATAATTATCAGGGGGATACTCTCTTTGATTCTTCGGGTAGTAAATAACCGGCTCCCCGATGATATCACCACTGCAGAGCTCTATTTCTTAAGAGAGATCGGACTCAGTACAGCTCTCTCACCGGTAAGGGCCAACGGCGTGAGGGCGATAGTTGAATATGTTAAAAGTGCCGGGATAAAATGAAAAAATAGATCGTTTACCCCAAGAGTAGCAGTGCCAGCGGCCAGAGGGTGAAAAGTATCAAAACACAGAACAGAGGTGAAGAGCGCTGATCCTCACCTGTCTACTCTTATAACTGCGAGTGTATGAGTTACCTTTGTAATTCCTTATGTTCTATGGGTTGGCAGTGGTGCACGGAGGTAAAAACTATGTGTGCAATGAAAGGGCCATTTAAAAAAGCAAAAGCTCAATACCCCAACCCTTTTCGTACTCCTTTACATAATAACTTCGGTGAGGTCGGTTGAAATATCTCAACACCAGCCCTGTTGCCCGTTGTTTTTTGGTGAATCGCACTCCAGCGGTTGCATCGAATCCACCATGCCAGATGTCATACTGTACAATCTCGGCTCTGATCAGTGCGATGGTTTCGATGTGTTGATGAAAACTTTTTTTGAAAAGTAAAGTGAGGTCTGCTCTTTGGCGCAGGTCATTCAGTGCCCTTGTGGTGCTGTAGTATAATCCGTATGCTGGGGTGATTTCAAAGTGGTTTAGCAACTGCAGGTATAGTTCTCCCCGCACCATCTCACTGCTTATGGCCCTTGTTTCACTTTTTAGAATGTCTTTTGTGTGTCCGTCTGCCAGATGGGCAGACAGATGGTAAACGGGATAAAATCTCCAGGAGACGGTTTCATTGATTTTTGATGAGAAGTAGATTGCAAGCACTGCATAAAAATTATCAACAGCGAAAATCATTCGTCTTGGGAGCATGTTGATATCTACCGATGCTGAGATGCCGAGATCATAATAGTGAGCAGTGTCAATTGTCAGACCGGCAAGACGGTAGTCTGTTCCAAATCTGCCGCGCATATAGAGGGTGTTGTCTTGCGATCCGATATGAAGCATCTGGGAGTATAGTAAGGTTTCAGCTGAGAGCGGCTTATCCCTTTTGGGTAAAAAGGAGAGTTCTGCAGCCGATGATGCAGCAACAGACAGGGCTACTGTAAGGTAGAGAGAAAAGATGTATATTTTGTTCACGGTAGTTTGAGATTTCAAAGATTGTTCGGGTTATGAGATAGAGTGGCCTATCGGTAAAATATAATCGATAGCACTCTTATTATAAACAGGGGACCTCAGATTCCTTTCGGCTCCACAGTTTTTATCCTCCGGGCCAGAGGTAGACAACTGGTTTTATAGGGCATAGGTAAGCTCCTGGGCGAAAAGTTCCTGTTTTCTGGTATGCAGTGCAGGATCCCTTCGACTTCGGCTGACCTTCGCTCTGGGTGAGCGGAGTGGATAAAACACGGTTCCATAGGGACGAAATGGTTGTAGAAAAAAACAGAGGCCAAATAATTTTCACCGTCCCACAGGGAAGAAAGGGTTGTAGGCAAAAACAGTGCGTCAAATAGTTTCCTCGTCCCATGTGAACAAAATATTGTTAGTCTCCGCAATCAAGATAAAACCGCCTATCTGCTGGTTTCTTGTCATACTAAATATGTATGCTTTTGGAGAAGAACCAATTTCTCAAGAAAATAGAGCCCCGACAGACTCGACCAATGCACCATCTGCCATGGTTGATTCCCTGCAGAGCCCAGAAGAGACATTTTTCAGTGCAGGCATTGAACCCAAAAACTATCTCCTCAACTATGTAAAAATTCCGGCAAATGTTTTTGTATCTCTCTTTCAATTCGATAATCCGCAGAAAAACAGAATGAAAGCTGTTTTTACCGGAGCACTGGTTTTATCATTTGCCATCGATCAGCCGGTAAGAGATGTTGTGCAGGACAGGCTCTACTCGGGAAGCAATGTGGTAACCGAAGGTCTGCGGCATGCAGGAAACAGAAAGTATGTCTTTCCCGGATTCGCTGCGGCTTACGGTCTGAGCCTTGCGCTACAGAAGCGATACCATCATGATAGTGTGCTGCTTGCATTCCAGGCCCTTGTCATAACACAGCTTTTCACCGAGGTCACCAAGTACAGTGCTGGAAGAGTAAGGCCTAGAAACAGTATGGACGATCCGTTTCTCAGAGAGAGAGGTGGGGTCTCCTTTTTCTCAGGGCACGCATCAGGCGCATGGGCAGTGATGACTGTGGTAGCGGGCAGATACGACCGCCTGAAATGGGGCGCCTACGGACTAGCGGCTGCAATCGCAGCTGCACGGATTTATGAAGATGCACACTGGACATCGGATGTGCTGATGGGGTCATTGGCAGGCTACGGGATCGCAACTGTTACACTGCGGCTTAATGATGCAGTTTCGGAGTCGGTTGTAGTTACGCCGTATGTGGATCGTGACAAGGGTGGGGTTGTTGTACACTATCGTTTTTAGCGCAGTTGTACTTTTATGCCATAAATGCAAAAAAAAAGCCCGAACTAAAATCCGGGCTCATATAAAAAGTACTGCACTAAAAATCAGAGCGCTTCTTTGAAAGCTTTTCCAGCTTTGAAACGTACATTCTTTGAGGCTTTGATTTTGATGGTTTCGCCGGTGCTTGGGTTACGGCCCTGACGAGCTTTTCTTTTTGTTACGGTGAAAGAGCCAAAACCGATAATTGAAACACCTTTTTTTGTGTTCTTTTTGATGTTGCTAAAAACTGAATTTACAGCCTGCTCTGCAAGAGCTTTGGTTGTATCCAGATCTTTAGCCACAGCAGCAATAAGATCACCCTTGTTCATCAAATTCCCCCTTCTTTGAGATGAGATATCCGGCTTTACTCCATTCCACAGAAAAATCTGTCTTGAACAGTGAAAGCCCAGGTATGGTAAATCTATACCAGCCCCTTACAACAGGGCCTCGGCAACAATACATTATCCGTAAATATATAATGAATACACCATTAAAACAACAGCCCGCTAGCTGATTTTCAACTTATTCCTGATCATGCTGCTTACACTCAAAATCGTAAAGCATCGCTATTTCATCGGGCCAGAGTGAGTCATCGATGGTTTCAAGAATAAGTGGTATGTTGTCGAAGAACCGGTGGTTCATGAGGAGCCGGAACGGTTCGAGCCCCATATTGCCCTTGCCAATACTTTCATGTCTGTCCACCCTGCTGCCAGGTTCACTTTTAATGTCGTTGAGGTGGGCGCCCCTGATATAGTCGCCTCCAATCACCTTTTCAAACTCATCCATCACGGAATCAAAGCCACTCTTGTCTCTGATATCATACCCTGCTGCAACTATGTGGCAGGTATCGATACATACACCAATGCGTGACTTGTCATCTACTTTGTCAATAATTCCGGCAAGATGTTCAAACCGGTATCCTACATTTGTGCCCTGACCCGCAGTGGTCTCGAGCACAATTCCTGCAGTGTGAATGGTGTCAAATATTCTGTTTATTGATTGGGCAATCAAAGAGAGACATTCGGTTTCATCTATTATGCCCAGATGGCTTCCAGGATGGATGTTTAGCCATGGTAAACCGAGCTGTTCACATCGGTACAGCTCATCCTCAAGAGCCTCAGTTGCTCTGTTGCGCTTGTCAGAATCGGGGTTACCGATATTTATCAGATAGCTGTCGTGAGGTAAAACCTGGCAGGGGGAGTAGCCGCAAACCTCCATATTTTTATGGAATGCATCGATTGTATCTGCTGTGAGCGGTGTTGCTTTCCACTGTCTCTGATTTTTTGTAAACAGACCAAAAGCGGTTGCGTTAATATTTCGTGCATTCAGAGGTGCATTCTGTACCCCTCCCGCGGCGCTAACATGAGGACCGATATATTTCATTGGATACATCCTGAATCTTTAGAGTCGAAGTTGAGGGTAAAAATATATCAGGTTCCGGTGGTGGCCAAAAGAGCAGAGGGAGAAGTTGCCGTAATCGTAATCCCCGCAGCAGCACTACAACCACCATCCGATCCTCGCTGAGCAGAAAGACCGGGCGGGGAGTAATGCCGCATAACAGAAAAGGTCCTGTCAGGAGGCCCCCGGTTAAACGGCTGTTTCTTGTTGTGTGGCGAGAAAAAACGGTACAAAAAAATTGGGTCACTCCTCTTTAAACAGATCCAAAAACCGTTTTTCGTAGAGGTCAAATACCCCCCACTTGTCCAGTTCCTGTTTGAGCTCAGAGGCTTGTTCCCGGTTTTTGCTTTTTGCCACTTCCCTGAAGAGCTTTTCGATTTTTTTCATCACCACTTCCGGGATATTATCATCTTTTTCCGGTTTTGGTGACGGAGGCATCCCCTCAAAAAACTCCTCTTCTTCCTCAATCATATTGGGAAAGACCTGGCGAAGACGCTCCTCGATCTGTTCGTAGGACTCTTCATAGGAGCTTGCCTGCTCTTCGAGTTCTTGGGTTGATATGGCTATATCTGCGATTGCCGCAAGTGTTTTGACAATGGCAAGCGAAGCCTTTGGATAGGGCAGACCCGTGGCATAGGAGGGAATAGTGGCAACGATACAGGCCGCTTCTATGTTCTGTGAAGCCGCAATGCCCAGAAGAACTCCGTTGGGGCCGCTTATAAAACCTTCTGGCATGGGCTCTACCCCTTTGCTGGAAAGCTTGTTGATAACATTCTTTTTGTTGGCGGCAAAAAATACCTTTGGTTGCGATTTATAGCTCATGGGGTAGGGCAGGGCTGCTGCAGTGTAGATCCGAGGAGCTTTGAGCTTTCTGACCACATCGAGAACCGCCTCGGTCACCGTTATGGCATCCTCCCCCCCTACCTGAAGAGTGCTTTCGAAGATTACCATGTTGGGATTATGGTGCTCTAAAAAGAGACTCTTTGGAATTTCCGGAAAACGGGCAAGTCCCTCTTCCACCACCACCTCCTGGGGAGAGTAGAATGCTGACATGTCAAGCTCTGCAAAAAGATGGGCATCCACCTCACTGCGAATGTACTCCATTGCCCGAAGACCTACATCACCCATACCTGGCCACGCTGCAAACACTATGGGCGGGGTACTGAAATCCATCATTCTCTTGTTCATATAATTCTCCCCTCGCCTGCAAAAGACTTTCAACACATCCGGTTGCTTCCAACTCTTTAACCGCAAACAGCATTCCATTATACTTTCTTCTATCTGGAATACCCCATCCTCTACAATGGAGCGGGTGTGATTTTCTCCACATGATATTGCCCGCAATGTTCCGGGGAGTCTCTGCTGTTATAAAGAGCCGCACACTCTTCTCCAGGTAATCAGGAATAATTTCCCACCGAAAAACGTATATTAAGTATATACACAGCAAGGAGTAAACCATGGACAAAAACCGGGAAACGGCCATATTCGCCGGAGGATGCTTCTGGTGCTTGCAAGCATCCTTCGAAAAGTTGCGGGGAGTTGAAAAGGTGACCTCTGGATATACCGGGGGATCGGTTCCAAATCCAACCTATGAGCAGGTCTGCTCCGGTACAACCGGGCATCGGGAAGCAGTGCAGATCATCTTTGATCCGCAGAAAGTTAGCTATGAAACGTTGCTGGACCTATTCTGGCGGCAGATCGACCCTACCGATCCGGGGGGCCAGTTTGCAGACAGGGGACATCAGTATTCACCGGCAATTTATTACAGAGACGAGAGGCAAAAAGTTGCAGCAGCAGAGTCAAAACAACAGTTGCAAAACTCCGCAACATTTCAAAAACCACTAGCAACCGATATTGTACCCGCTGCAGAATTTTTCCCCGCAGAGGAGTATCATCAGGACTACCATAAAAAGAACCCGTCAAGATACAGCCTTTACAAAAAAGGCTCCGGCCGGGAGGACTTTCTGCAAAAACGTAACCGGGGATAAAACCATGGAATACCAAAAGCCCACTGAAGACCAAATCAGGAGAAAACTTGACCCCCTTGAGCACAAGGTGACTCAACAAAACGGCACAGAACCTCCTTTCCAAAACAGGTACTGGGACAACCACCAGGAGGGGATCTATGTGGATATTGTATCAGGTGAACCACTCTTCTCGTCAAAGGATAAATTCGATTCCGGCACAGGGTGGCCCAGTTTTACCAAACCTCTCAACAAAGAGAATGTTTCTGAAAAAACCGATACCTCTCTGAACATGAGCCGAACCGAGGTTAGAAGCCGCATAGGTGACAGTCATCTGGGACATCTTTTCCCCGATGGTCCTCAACCTGCCGGTTTGCGCTACTGTATCAATTCTGCTGCTTTGCGTTTCATCCCCAAAGAGCAGCTTACAGAGCAGGGGTACGAACAGTATCTGGAGCTGTTTTCATAAGGAGACCTGATGCAGCAACGTACCATACTGGAGTGGCGATATCTTGTCACGGTTTGATTTCATGGCTCCTCTTTAGAAAAGGTGGCGAGTATGAAGAGTAGGGGTTTTAAGATCCTTTTCAGCCACTATTTTTTCTGAACAGACAAATTTTTTATATTTTGGCTTTAGAAAAATAACTTTTGCTAACGAGGGTTGAATGAAACGACTTTTAGTCACCGGGGGTGCAGGGTTTTTAGGTCAGCACATTTGCGCAAAGGCTGTTGCCGATAAGGGTATCAGACGGGTTTTTGCCACATACCATAAAAACAGACCCATTGTTGAGGGAGCGGAGTATTACAGGCTGGACCTTGGTGATGCAGACAAGTTACAAAAACTGATTGAAGATCTAAAGCCGGATACGCTTATCTACTGTGCAGCGATATCTGCTCCGGAGGAGTGCGAGACTCAGCACTCTCTCTCAAAAGCCATTAATACCACTGCTCCTTTCAGGGCAGCTCATATATGTGCCCGGTTTGGGGTGAAATTCATATTCACATCAACTGATCTTGTTTTTGACGGATTAAACCCTCCCTACAGTGAACATGATCCGGTTTGTCCCGTTAACCACTACGGCAGGATGAAGGCAGAAGCGGAAGAACGTATTCTTTCAGTCGCTGCGGATGCACTGGTGTGTCGTTTACCCCTGATGTACGGGTACAGTTTCACTGCCACCAACAACTTTACCGCTTCGGTTATTCGTACACTACTCCAAAACAGACCGGTCAAGCTCTTTGATGATGAGTTCAGAACCCCCGCAAATGTCTCAGCCATTGCATCATTTTTGCTGTGTGCAGATCACTGCAGGGGCATTTTGCATCTGGGTGGCCGCGAGCGGGTGAGCAGATATGATTTTGGCATCCGGATAGCTCTGCTGTTTGGTTGTGACACTTCACTTGTCAAACCCATAAGCCAGCAGCAGATTAAGACAAAGGCGGCGAGGCCGCAGGATGTATCACTCGATAGCGTGAGGGCGTTTGGTGTGGGGTACTCCCCGAAACTCATAAAAGATGAGTTGGTGGAGATAAAAAAAGAAGGCCACTTTGAGTAAGGCGGCCTTCTTTGGTGATTGCTACTACATTTTTTAAGCTTAGTTAGTGCTCAAGATACTCCACTCGACTCTTCTGTTCATCTGGTGACAATCATCGTCAGCTGCGCAGCTTCTTCTTTCAGGATTTTCCTTGCCGTAGGAAGTAACCTCGATCCTGTCGCGGTCAATGCCATACGATGCGAAATAGTCTCTTACTGCACGTGCGCGGTTTTCACCCAGGCCCATGTTGTACTGTGAAGAGCCACGTTCGTCAGTGTGTCCCTCAGCACGAAGTCTGATATTCCCGTGTTCTCTCATCAGAGCGGCTATTGGTTCAAGCTTGCGTATCTCATCTGAGCGCAGGTCAAATTTATCAAAGTCAAAATAGACTGTTTGAAGAGCTTCCCGAAGCAGTGCTCTGACATCAACCGGTGGCGGCGGTGGTGGCGGAGGAGGAGGTGGCGGTGGTTCTTCCATCGGTGGAGGAGGAACTGGTTCGACGGTCGTGACCTCTTTTTTACAGCCGGTTAAAGTCAGGCTAAAGATAAAAGCGACTGCTGTAATGCCTAAAATAACTCTTTTCATTTGATACCTCCACACTAGGTGTTGAAAAAGTAGAACAGTTTTCAAGTTTAAAACCAACAATTGTAACTAAATATATTATGTGTTTATAATAGTGAGCAAGTTTTCATAAAGGTAAATTACTCTAACAGCATCATGTTTCCAACTTTTAACGCTCTTTTCTTTTTTTTTGTTTGTCTGAGCGGTTATGGTGCCTTGAAAGAACATTTCTTGCGGTAAATAAAGAGTCATTTCTTAGCTGTATCCCCTGCTTTTTCTGGATAGTTCTCGTTTAACATTAGATAAATGACAGGGCAGTCTGTCTTGTGTTGCCGGCAATGATGAGGGGCGGGTGGCGCACAGCCTGTGGGCTATACAATCAAAGAAGAATTTCCTCAGCGCCGAAGGGCCGGGGGCGGCCAGCGTGAGTGCCAGGTTTAAAAAAAGTAATGTAACAGCGTGTCATCGAAGCGCTAAAAATGGGGTTTTGGGATTTTTTCAAAAAGAACAAAAGAGAGTGAATTCATTATGATTTCTGTGCCGGTGGGGTGGTTGGATGGTGAGAGGGTCGAATTTAACGCAGAGGTACGCAGAGTAAAAAAAATTGGGGTTAAGGAAAGAGGATTGTTTTCGTTCATAAACCCTTTTTTAAAGCTCTGCGTTCCTGTCTCTGCGTCCTCTGCGAACTCTGCGTTTTAATCCCCCCCCCTAACTGCTTTATGATACTGGCACAAACGTACCACTTCACTCCCCACCAAAACCCCATGGAACAGCTCTTGCTCTTTTTAATCAAACATGTAATCTTTGAAAAAAAATGCCCCATGCAGAGTTCCCCTCCAAACGTTTTTCGTTTCGGGGTGAATAGTGGAGGAGCGTATGTTTGGTAAAAGAGTGAAACTTTTTACGTTATTGGGGTTTAAAGTCTATATCGATTTAAGCTGGATAATCATAGCCGTACTTATAGTGTGGTCACTTTCCAGGGGTGTTTTTCCTGTTCTGTATGAAGGGTTCTCATCTTCGGTTTACTGGTGGATGGGGGTATGGGGTGCTGTTGGCCTTTTTGCCTCGGTGATTTTCCATGAGCTGAGTCACTCTCTTGTTGCACGGCGCTTCGGGCTGCCCATGAAAAGTATCACTCTGTTTGTCTTTGGCGGCGTTGCAGAGATGGATGAGGAGCCGGCAACTGCAAAGGCAGAGTTTTTCATGGCCATTGCCGGGCCTTTAGCATCGGTGGTTATTGCACTCTTTTTCTGGGGAATCTTTGAGGCGGGAATAGCCCTTGCCATTCCTCTTCCGGCCCTTATCCTTTTTGCCTATCTCCGCACTATCAATTTCGTGCTTGCCGTCTTCAATATGATACCGGCCTTTCCTCTGGACGGAGGAAGAGTTTTCAGATCCATTCTCTGGAGCTGGAAGGGTAATATCAAGTGGGCCACCAGGGTGGCTTCCGCCATTGGCGCCGGATTTGGGATGTTTCTGATTGTACTTGGGATCTTCTCCCTCATCGCCGCAGGAGTGGTGGGGGGGCTCTGGTGGGCGCTCATCGGAATGTTTATCAGAAGTGCATCAAAAATGTCCTACCAAGGTGTACTGGTCCGAGGGGCGCTGGAGGGCCAAAGGGTTAGTAAGTTCACCCAGCACTCTCCCATAACCGTTCCTGCCGATACCACGCTCGACCTTTTAATTGATAACTACATCTACAGGCACCACCTCAACATCTATCCCGTCATAAATAACGGTACCGTGAAGTGTATCGATATCAACGATGTCAAAAATATCCCTGAACAGCAGAGAAAAGCTCATCGGGTTGATGAGTATGCAAAGACCTGTTCACAGGACAACTCCGTCTCCCAGGACGAAAGCGCTTTTAAAGCTTTCACTACAATGAGCAAAAACGGCAAAAGCAGGCTGATAGTGCTCGATCAAAACGGACATCTTCTGGGAACCATTTCACAGCGCGACCTTGTTAGCTACATCTCATCGGTGATAAACAGTGAGGATACTGAGGCATTGAGCACCCCGCCTCACAGGGAGTGACATCATCACCCCATAGCCCCCCCCCTGCCCACACAATTAGTGTATATTTAATCGTGACCATTACGCGATTCTGCAGTAGTGCGTAAGGCAGTACAAGGGAGTGGTGGTACCCGATTAATCCCATAGCGCTGCAGTGCACTGCTCTCTTATCGACCCCGCCGCTGAATGAAACGGAGTGGAGAGATCGACGGGGAAGTGCGATTATCCCAGTTGTGACAAAACAGAAAACACTACACTATTTTCTATAACATACTCCTAAACAGCAAAACAGGACATTCAAAAAAATGCTTGTTAAAATCATAGCCGTGGGAAAGATCAAAGACCGCAACCTTCTTGCCAAGTGTGAGGACTACTCCCGAAGAATCAGTCACGATGCAAAGTTAGAGATCGTTGAAATCAGGGACAGCAACACAGAAACCGAGGGAGACAAATTACTTGGGCATATAAAGGAAGAGAAACGTTTTGTTTTTGCACTGGGAGAGGAGGGTAAACAGTATAACTCACGCCAGTTCGCTCAGCGTATCGAATCCAGCGGGCGCAGAGCTGTCTTTTTGATCGGGGGACCGGAGGGGTTAAGTGACAGTGCAAAAAAAGGGGCTGGTGAGGTGCTGTCTCTTTCAAGCATGACCCTTACCCATGAACTGGCCAGGATGTTTCTGCTGGAGCAGATCTACAGGGCTATCTCTATTATGCATAACCGCAAATACCATAGGGATTAGGGTGGGAGGTGCCGGGGAGTACAGGACCCTGTACCGATCTTTACTCCTATCCCCCTCCTCGACAACCAACCCTCCTCTACTCCTCCCTGGCCCTCTCAGGCTCTTCACCAAGGTCAATTTTCCTCCCCTTTAAATCGGTAAGACGCATCTTGACGTGCCCCCTGCCATCGGGCGTGTACTCTATATGTCCCACCTCTTTGTCCTCGTAGTATATGGGCTGCTCTCCGTAACCGCCCTCGGGGTAGTTGGGTTTTGCCGCAAGGTGGAAGTATCCCACTAATGTCTCGCCTTCCATAACAACCTCCCTGTTAAGCTAATTTCGGGTCTATTAATAATACCCCTGAAGAGGGAATTATATTTAGAGTGATCCTTAAATACGGAACATTAATGCAGAGGCAAATAGTAGAAAAATGAGCAGCAGGCCGACTCCCGAGTCACATCTGGATTTTCTTTCACCACTGAGCATTGTACCCGGGCTGGGTCCAAAGCGGGTTGGAGCCCTAAAGGATTCATCTATCCACACAATAGGTGACCTTTTAAACTATTTACCGACCCGCTATATCGACAGAAGCCACGTTGTAAGAATTGGCGATCTGGAGCAGTACACCGAGACAACTTGTACGGTAGCGGGTAGTGTTGAACGGGTGATTCTTGAACGGGGAAGAAAAAAACGGTTGCGCGTAATTGTCAGCGATGAAACCGGCCAGATGGAGGCGGTCTGGTTTCAGGGGGTGGAGATATACGCAAATTCGATCAGAGAAGAGAGTCGTGTTATACTGACCGGCAGGGTGAGCTTCTACGGTCGTCACCAGATGATTCATCCAATGACTGACCAACTGATTGAGGGAAAGAAGGTGGATTTTCAACCGTTTTACCCGGTTTACTCCATAAAAAAGACGATGAAAGAGGCGGGGGTGAACCAGAAATGTCTCCACAAAAGCGTACGCTGGATTCTTGAAAACCTCCAAAACTACCCCCGGGTTCTTCCCCAGGCAGTGGAAAAAAAGAGAGGATTCCCTCCTCTTGCCCAGTGCCTTAAACAGATACACAATCCCCAAAAGGCCGATGAGCTTGAACGGTACATGGATCGTCTGCGCTATGAGGAGTTTTATAAGGTGGCGCTGTGTCTGAGGTGGAACAGAAAAAAGTATGCTCTACCGGGCAGAAGGATGGTTGCCGGAGCGCTTGTAGAGAAGATGAGGGAGTTACTGCCATTCTCGCTTACTCCCGGGCAGCAAAAAGCCATCGATACGTTACACGGGTATGCCGCTTCGCAGCACCGAATGCATGCTCTTTTACAGGGAGATGTGGGATCAGGTAAAACACTGGTGGCATTTTTCACCTGTCTTTGTGCGCTTAATGAGGGGTTTCAGGTAAGCTGGA
The DNA here is from genome assembly GCA_007115975.1 of Chitinispirillum sp. Taxonomy (GTDB): domain Bacteria; phylum Fibrobacterota; class Chitinivibrionia; order Chitinivibrionales; family Chitinispirillaceae; genus Chitinispirillum. Next base: position 5,171 of record SKJJ01000048.1, on the reverse strand, counting down.
TGGCCCCTACCGAGATATTGGCCCGGCAAACGTTCAGGCTGATTAACTGCTGGCTACAAGAGCTTGGATTCAGGGGGGCGCTTCTGTGCGGCGGCATAGCCAGCAGTGAAAAAACGGCCGCATTAAAGGGGCTCGTTTACGGTGAGATTCAGTTTGCCGTTGGAACCCATGCTCTTTTTATGCCTTCGGTACAATACCGCAAGCTTGGAATGGTGGTAATCGATGAACAGCAGCGATTTGGTGCACAGCAAAGACTCGCACTTCAGGAAAAGGAGAGTGCCTGTGATTTTCTGCTTATGTCGGCAACCCCTATTCCCCGGAGTCTTGCAAAGACCGTTTACGGGGATCTGGATATGGTGACCCTTTCGGGTACGCTTCCGGGGCGCAAGGATGTTGCAACCCATATTGTACCGATGCATAAAAGAGACGATATGGAGCGCTTTATTCTCAGAGAGGTGACCCTGGGTAACAGGGTATACTATGTAGTGCCGCGAATAGAAGTCGAGCAAGGTCAGGGCAGTGTAAGCAGTATCGACACGGTGCACCGGCAGTTAAAGCGGGGGGTATTGCGGGATTGTGGTATTGAGTGCATTCACGGCAGGATGAAAAGTGATGAACGGGAGCTTGCGATGGAGCAATTCCGTACCGGGGAGTCTGCAGTTCTGCTTGCGACCAGTATTATCGAGGTGGGTATTGACATAGCAGAGGCTTCGGTGATGGTGATCGAAAATGGTGAGTACTTCGGGCTCTCACAGCTTCACCAACTCAGGGGCAGAGTTGGCAGGGGCAGCCGGGATGCTTACTGTTTTATACTTACAGGATTGGCAAAAGGTGACACCACGGGGTATGAACGGCTCAGAAAATTTTGTTCCACCGGTGATGGGTTTAAGATTGCAGAGTACGACCTTGGGTTTCGCGGCCCCGGCGAACCGGGCGGGTATCGTCAGTCCGGATTTCATGATCCTGTTATTGTGGAAGTGCTCAAAAACCGCGCACTGTTTGAGGAAGCGGTAAAGGATGTACATGACCTTTTTTTATAGTTAATCAATCTTTTTCTAACATTTTCCTCACTCAGTATATATATTATGCCTACATTTTGATACGGAATGTCTCTGCGATTTCCAGTAATAAACTAATACGTTAAGAATATAACCAGAGGATCAGACGATCTATGATTGCCCTTATAACAGTTTGCGCATTGTATATCATCTGTTCTGTGATACTTCTGGCATACGGTATTCAGTGCTATGTGCTTACCTATCTTTTCCTCAGAAAACGTAAGGGGATGGTTGAGTCACAGGCCCAAACCATGAAATACTACGACTCGGTCGATGATCAGTCGCAGTACCCCAAGGCAGTCACACAGCTTCCGATGTACAACGAAAAGCAGGTCGCAGCCAGGGTTATAGAAGCAGCAGTGTCGATGGAGTACCCCCGGGACCGGCATGAAATCCAGGTGCTTGACGACAGCACCGATGAAACCGCAGGGTATGTGGATGAGATCGTTGAGAGGTTCAAAAAAGAGGGGCACCTGATCTCAGTTATCCGCAGAACCGACCGTACAGGGTTTAAGGCAGGCGCTCTTCAGAACGGGCTTATGCACACCGATGCAGAGTTTGTGGCAATCTTTGATGCCGACTTTGTTCCCCCGGTGGATTTTCTCAAAAAAGCCATGGCGTTCTTTGTGGGCAAACCACAGCTGGGACTTGTTCAGGGACGCTGGACGCATCTCAATAAGGGTTCATCCCTTATCACCAGAGGCCAGGCGCTTGGAATTGATGGTCATTTCATGATCGAGCAGGCAGCAAGAAGCTGGAATAATCTGTTTATGAACTTCAACGGAACCGCGGGAGTGTTCCGCAGAAAAGCGATCGAAACCAGTGGCGGCTGGCAGCATGACACTCTTACCGAAGATATGGACCTCTCCTACAGAATGCAGCTTGCAGGGTGGAAAACAGAGTATGTCCCGGATCTGGCTGTGCCTGCAGAGATTCCTGAAGATATCAATGCATTTAAAAACCAGCAGTTCCGCTGGGCCAAGGGTTCGATCCAGACCGCTATAAAAATCATTCCCCGTTTGCGTGAAAAGAAGATGCCTCTTTTCACAATGCTTCAGGCGGTGTTTCATCTCACCCACTATGTGGTCCACCCCCTGATGTTTACGCTTGCTCTTCTGAGCATGCCCGTTCTTTTCTACGTCAAGGTGTTTTTGCCGCCTTTTTGGTTTGGCTGTATGGTTGGGGCCATGGTACTTGCTACAAGCGGCCCATCCACAATGTATATGGTATCGCAGTATCACATGGGCAACAAGTTAAGAAAACAGATATTTCTCATACCCGCACTGATGCTCATTGGTACAGGCTTGGCGGTAAATAATGGCAAGGCGGTACTTGAGGCCGTATTCGGCATGGATTCACCATTCCACCGAACACCCAAAAAGGGTGAAAAAAAGGGGAAGTCCGGCTATCGCCCCATAAAAGATATCACCTGTGTAATAGAGATTATGCTTGGCATATACTGCCTGATCAGCTTCAGGATGTTTCTTGGTTATACCAATTTTCTTGTCTCGCCCTTTCTTGTACTGTATGCATCCGGGTTTCTGTTTGTGGGTACGATCTCCATAATTCACTTCCGCAAGCCGGAGCTGGTTGATTACAAGCTTCCTTTTAGAAAGCACCCTGTTTCAAAATGAAACAGTACCGATCTGTTTTGAACATCAGCCACTGGTTCACCCCTTAAAAGCCTCTTTTCAGACCACTTTTTTATCGGCACGGTTATTGCATCATGTGGGTAACCGAAAATAATTCTATTCTCACAAAAACAATACAGGAGGAAATTATGGGTAAAATCATCGGAATAGATTTGGGAACCACCAATTCGTGTGTTTCTGTTATGGAAGCAGGTAAGCCGGTTGTTATACCGAATTCCGAAGGGGGAAGAACGACTCCTTCCATTGTGGCTTTTACCAAAAGCGGAGAGCGTCTGGTGGGTGCCATCGCAAAGCGTCAGGCAATTACCAATCCCGAAAACACCATATTTTCCATTAAGAGGTTTATGGGAAGGCGCCACAGCGAGGTGGAATCGGAGGAGACCCGTGTGCCATATAATGTAGTTGGGGGGATGCAAGATCCGGTTAAGGTGAAGGTAGAGGACCGTGACTACTCGCCACCGGAGATTTCAGCAATGGTAATTCAGTACCTGAAAAAGGCTGCAGAGGATTATATCGGCGAAGAGGTTAAGGAGGCCGTCATTACCGTACCGGCCTATTTTAACGATGCGCAGCGTCAGGCAACAAAGGATGCGGGAAAGATTGCAGGGCTTGATGTAAAGAGAATTATAAATGAGCCAACTGCTGCATCCCTTGCCTACGGACTGGATAAAAAGAAAAACGAAAAAATAGCTGTTTTCGATCTTGGAGGAGGAACCTTTGATGTTTCAATTCTTGAGATTGGTGAGGGAGTTTTCGAAGTTAAATCCACCAACGGTGACACCCATCTGGGAGGAGATGATTTTGACAAGGTCCTTATCGACTATATCGCAGATGAGTTCAAGGCGTCAAACGGCATAGACCTTCGCAGTGACCGCATGGCTCTTCAGCGTTTACGAGAGGCAGCGGAGAAGGCGAAAATTGAGTTGTCCTCTGCAATGCAGACCAACATAAACCTCCCCTTTATCACCGCCGATGCCAGTGGGCCAAAGCATCTGGACTTGAATCTCTCCCGCTCTAAATTTGAGCAGCTTGTGGAGGGGTTGGTAGAGCGGGTTGTCGGGCCATGCCGCAAGGCGATGGAGGATGCTAAATTGAGTTTTAGTGATATCGATGAGGTTATTTTGGTTGGTGGAACCACCAGAATTCCGTCGGTGTTGCAGAAGGTTGAGAGTATATTTGGCAAAACACCTCATAAGGGGGTAAATCCGGATGAAGTGGTGGCTGTCGGAGCTGCGATTCAGGGAGCCATTCTGGGAGGAGATGAGAGTGTCAAGGATGTTCTTCTTCTGGACGTCACACCGCTCTCTCTTGGAATTGAGACCCTTGGTGGCGTGATGACAAAGCTTATTGAGCGCAATACCACGATTCCTTCAAAGAAAAGTCAGGTATTCTCTACTGCTGCAGACAATCAGACCGCTGTAACAATTATGGTGTATCAGGGTGAGAGGGAGATGGCTGCCCACAACCGTTTACTTGGCAAGTTTGATCTCATGGATATCCCTGCTGCTCCCCGGGGAGTTCCCCAGATTGAGGTGAGTTTCGATATCGATGCCAATGGTATTCTTAATGTAAGTGCAAAAGATCTTGGCACAGGTAAGCAGCAGCAGATAAAAATCGAGTCATCAAGCGGCCTTTCAGAATCGGAGATCGACAACATGGTCAACGATGCAAAGAATCACGCAGAGAAGGACAAAAAGGAGCGTGAAAGTATCGAGGTGAAAAACCAGGCAGATCAGCTTATCTACCAGACCGAAAAGACTCTGGGTGAAATGGACGGAAAGATCTCTGATGATGAGAAGGCTAAAATCCAATCATCACTTGATGAGTTAAAGGAGAAGGCAAAGGGTGATGACATTGACGGTATCAAGGCATCCATTGAGGCGCTAACCAAAGCCTCTCACAAAATGGCAGAGGAACTCTACAAAAACGCAGCTGGTGCCGCTCCCGGAGCCGCTCCCGGCGCAGAAGCCGGTGGTGCTCAGCCAGGTGCTGACAATCAGCAGCAGGCATCGGATAACAAGGGGCATGACGGCGCAGTTGATGCCGATTTCGAGGAGGTGAAATAGGTCGCAATTCTCCTTTAATTATGAGCAGAAACTGTGCATCATAGGTACTGCGATCTAAATCAGCGTTGCTTTTAATGGGGAGAACAGCAGTTCTCCCCATTTGCATTCAGTACACCGCCCCGCCAGCACGTCTCCGTTCCCATCTCCTGATCCCTCTTTTTTATTCTCCCTCTCTGCGTCCTCTGCGTTTTAATCGCACGTCCTGTGAATAAAAGGATAAAGAATAAACAATAAAGAATTTGTACTGCCGGGAGGTCTCCCCCTTGAGGCTTTTGTTCGGCTACATTGTAAGTTTGCGTTCGGGGGGACCACCAGCGGTATTGCCGGTTAGGAGAGGAATGAGATGTTAATTCCAGTTTTTTTAAGGGATTTGCAGAGAAAAACAAAACCAGTGC